>NZ_JBFAOU010000027.1:0-64050 GCF_040675365.1 Catellatospora sp. NPDC049609
GGCTGGTGGCGCGGGCGGCGGCGGCGCGGAAGGCGGCCGCGGCGGCGGGGTGGTCGCCGGCCTGTTCGAGCAGGTGGGCACCGGTGTCCGGTGGGAACGTCCGCAGCGGCGGTTCACTCCTTCGGAGCGGAGGCTCCGGTCACCCGCGCCAGCAGCGCGGGCAGGTCGATGCCGGTCAGGTCGTTGCCGAGCTGCAGGCCCTGGGCCACGTTGCTGGCCACGCTCTTGGTCAGCGAGCTGGCGCCGTCCGTCGAGATCACCGTCATCTTGTCGATCGCGCCCAGCGGCGCGGACGCCGCCGCGACGACCTGCGGCAGCATCTTGACCAGCAGGTCGAGCACGGCCGCCTCGCCGTACTGGGCGAACGCCTCGGCCTTGAGGCGCATCGCCTCGGCCTCGGACTGGCCCCGGGCCAGGATCGCGGCCGCCTCGGCGGTGCCTTCGCGCTCGACCGCGTCCGCGATCGCGGTACGCCGCCGCTGCTCGGCCTCACCCTCCTTGGCACCCTCGATCGCGTTGGCCTCGGCCAGCGCGGCCCGGCGGGCCCGCTCGCCCTCACCGGTCAGCCGGGACTGCTCGGCGTTGGCCTGCGCGGCGGCGATGGTGGCCTGGCGGGCCGCGTCGGCGGCGAGCACCCGGGCGTTGCGGTCGGCCTCGGCCTCCTGCTCGACCTTGTACCGTGCCGCGTCGGCGGGCTTACGCACCTCGGTGTCGAGCTGGCGCTGCTTGAGCTCGGCGTTCTGCTCGGCGACCTTGCGCTGCTCGGCGATGATCACCTGCTGGCGCTCGGCCTCGGCCAGCGGGCCGGCCGCGGCGGACACGGCCTTGGCGGCGTCGATCTCGGCCTGGATGGCGGCCTGCTTGAGGGCCAGGTTCCGCTGGGCCTCGGCGATCGACTCCTCGGCCTTGAGCCGGGCCTGCTCGGCCTGCTGGCGGGCCAGCGCCTCGGCGATGGCGGCGTCCTTGAGCACCCGGGCGGCCTCGGGCCGGCCGAGGTCCTGCAGGTACGACCCTTCGGCGAGGATGTCCTGCAGCTGGAACGTGTCGAGCACCAGACCCTGGTTGGTCATGGAGTGCTCCGCCTCCTCCGCGACGGCGGAGGCGAACGCGGCACGGTCCCGGATGATCTCCTCGATGGTGAGCCGGCCGACGATGGAGCGCAGCGCACCGGCCAGCACCTCGCGGGTGAACTCCTCGATCTCGGCCTGCTGGTGCAGGAAGCGCTGGGCGGAGGCGCGGATGGCGTCCTCGGTGCCGCCCACCTTCACGATCGCGACACCCTGCAGGTTGGCGCGGATGCCCTGCTTGCTCACCGCGCCGGTGATCTCGACGTGGATGCGGCGGCTGGACAGGTCGAGGACCTGCAGCTTCTGGACGACGGGCAGCACGAACACGGACGCGCCCATGACGACCTTCTGGCCCGACAGGTCGGTGGACCGCACCCCGTCGGCGTTCTCGATCGAGCGGCCCTTGCGGCCGGTGACGATGAACGCCTCGTTGGGCCCGGCCACCTTGATCCGGGACAGCACGAACAGGACGAGCAGGAGCGCGAGGAGTGCGCCGCCGGCGATCGCAATGGTGAGGGCTGTCATTGCCTTCCTTCTTCCGGGGAGCTACTGCTCCGGGACTTCCTGGACGATCACGCTGGTGTCGCTGACCGCGGAGACCACGGCGACCTTGGTGCCCAGCGGCACGGGGCGCTCGGCGCGGGCGGACAGCTTGACCGGCTGCCCGCCGATGCGCACGCGGACCTCGCCGAAGCCGCCGGCCGGGATCGGGGTGACCACCACTCCCCTGGTGCCGACCAGGTCGGCGCGGGTCGGGGTGGCGTCGGTGCGCATGTTGGACATCCGGTCGACGAGCAGCCCGGACAGCAGCGCGAGGGGTATGGCGGTGATCACGCCGAGGGCCAGCACCGCGGCCAGCCCGACGTCGTCGCCGAAGAGCTCGTTGATGATGGCGGCGCTGAAGCCGAAGCCGCCGAGCAGGCCCGCCACGATCTCCGTGGAGACGAAGCCGTCGCCGAGGTCGAGCAGGTCGCCGCCGAGCACGGCGATGGCCGCGATGACGATGCCCAGTGCTCCGATGATCAGAAAGATCAGTGTCGCCGTACCCACGCCGCGAAAGGTAGCGACCTCGGGCAACAGCGGGCCGTCACGGCCTCATTCGACGACCCAGCCGAGCACCTTGAGCGCGCCGACGCCGGCGAAGAACAGCGCGACGCCGAGCACCAGGATCGTGAACAGACAGGGCAGGGCGACGCCGCGCTTGCGGCTGGGTGCCCGGTACGACCCGGACCAGGCCGTCGGGGGGCCGGAGCGCTCGGCCTCGTCGGCGAGCAGCACCAGCCGCTGCGCCGCGGTCTCGGAGAGGTGGACCGTGTCGCCCTGGAAGTGCAGCAGCCGCAGCCGCTGCCAGGGGTCCGGATTGGCCTTGGCGAACGCGGTGAGCTCCGCCTCGCGTACGTCATCGGTGAGGAAGCCCCACCGGCCCGCCTCGACCGGGTTGCCGGTCTGCCGGTAGATGGAGGAGAGCAGCTCGCGGATCTCGATGTCGTCCGGGAGGGCGGCCAGCAGCGTACGCAGGCGCTGCACCGCCATGTGGGTATGCCCGGCCGCGAGATCGGCGCGCACCCGGGCGAGTACGTCCGCCTTTGCCACGCACTGATCCTTATGGAGGAGTGGTCACCACGCCAGTGGCATTTATAACGGCCGGGTCACAGATCACCTGTCGTATCGGCGTCAGAAGATCCACTCAGCGACCGTGCGCACGCCGATGACGGCGAGTGCGGCGAGCACGCCGAGCACCGCGACGGCCGCCGCGGTCTGCAGTCGCCGGGATCGGCGGGCTGCCTGGGAGGCCGGTGCCTGCGCCGCCGTGGCGAGGGCGAGCAGCGGCGCGAGCCGCTCCCGGGATGCGTCGGTGGGGGCGGGGACGCCGACCGGCCAGCGGAGGGCTTCCAGGCGGCGGTGCGGGGGGAAGCTGGTCTCGAACGCGGCGAGCTCGTCGGGCTCGGCGGCCTCGTCCAGGTAGGACCAGCGGCCGGCTTCGACGGCGTTGCCGGTGGCCCGGTAGATCACGGCAAGCCTGCGCCGTAGATCCAGGTCGGTGGGGTGTGCGGCGACCAGGCTGTGCATACGCTGGATCGCCGGGTAGGTATGGCCACGGGACAGGTCCGTGGTCACCCGATCCATCAAATCAGACTTGGCCATGAGCCAACTATGCATAACTGTGCGCCAGTGGTCCATACACCGAGCGTGCCTTAAAGCTGCGCGTCAACGCCCTATTAGTACAGACGATGGCCTATCTACCGCGTGACGTACGTCGATTTCCGCAGTAGACAGGCCATCGATCAGTGAATGAGTTAGCCCGCTCACATTTTTCAGGCGGGCGCTCGAAATCAACGATTTACAGAGCCCTTGATGAAGTTCTCCACGGCCTCGTGGGCGTCGTGGTCGCTGTACTGCACCGGCGGCGACTTCATGAAGTAGCTCGAAGCGGACAGGATCGGGCCACCGATCTTGCGGTCCAGCGCGATCTTCGCGGCGCGCACCGCGTCGATGATCACACCGGCCGAGTTCGGGGAGTCCCACACCTCGAGCTTGAGCTCGGCGTTCAGCGGGGTGTCGCCGAACGAGCGGCCCTCCAGGCGGATGTAGGCCCACTTGCGGTCGTCGAGCCACGGCACGTGGTCCGACGGGCCGATGTGCACATCACCCTTGGTCATCTCGTGCGGGATCTGGGACGTCACCGACTGGGTCTTGGAGATCTTCTTCGAGACCAGCCGCTTGCGCTCCAGCATGTTCATGAAGTCCATGTTGCCGCCGAAGTTCAGCTGGTACGTGCGCAGCAGCTCGACGCCCCGGTCCTCGAACAGCTTCGCCAGTGCGCGGTGCACGATGGTGGCACCGACCTGGCTCTTGATGTCGTCGCCCACGATGGGCAGGCCCGCGTCCTCGAACTTCTTGGCCCACACCGGGTCAGAGGCGATGAAGACGGGCAGGGCGTTCACGAAGGCGCACCCGGCGTCGATCGCGGCCTGGGCGTAGAACTTGTCCGCCTCCTCCGAGCCGACCGGCAGGTACGCGACCACCACGTCGACCTTGGCGTCCTTGAGGACCTTGACCACGTCGGCCGGGGCGTCGTCGGACTCCTCGACCATCTCGCGGTAGTACTGGCCCAGGCCGTCCAGGGTCGGGCCACGGTGCACCGTGACGCCGGTCGGCGGCACGTCGCACAGCTTGATGGTGTTGTTCTCGCTGGCCACGATGGCCTCGGCGAGGTCCCGGCCTACCTTCTTGGCGTCGACGTCGAACGCGGCGACGAACTCGACGTCGCGGACGTGATACCCGCCGAAGTCGACGTGCATCAGGCCGGGGACACGCTCGGACGGGTCGGCGTCGCGGTAGTACTCCACGCCCTGGATCAGGGACGAGGCGCAGTTACCGACACCGACGATCGCAACGCGGACGGAGCCCATAGCTCCTGCCTCCTTCTTCATCTTCAGGCGTCCGGCCGGTCGGCCGGGGTCGCCCAACTCACTCGGCGGAGTCGTCAGGGCCCGGTCGGGCCGTGAGCGGTGGTGTGGAATCCGTGGCGCGCGGCGACGGAGGGCGCAGTTCGCCCTCGGCACCGCGCGGTGGTGGTGTGCGGCCGGAGCGCTCGTTGGCGATGAGCTCCTCCAGCCAACGGACCTCGCGGTCCGCGGCATCCAGGCCGTGTCGCTGCAGCTCCAGGGTGTACGCGTCGAGCCGCTCCGCGGCGCGCTGCAGCACCTCCCGGAAGCCCTCCCGGCGCTCCTCCACCTTGCGGCGGCGGCCCTCCAGGATGCGCAGGCGGATGTCGACGTCGATGCGGGAGAAGAAGGCGAAGTGCACGCCGAACGCGGCGTCCTCGTACGCCTCCGGCCCCACCTGCGCCAGCAGGTCCTGGAACCGCTCCTTGCCCTCGGCCGTGATCTTGTAGACCACCCTGCCCCGGCGACTGGTCAACGGCGGCACGTCGGCGTCGTCGGCCGGGGTCTCCCCGGCCTCGGTGATCCAGCCGGCCGTTTGCAGGCGCCGCAGTGTGGGGTAGAGAGAGCCGTAGCTGATCGCCGCGCGGATCGCGCCCAGCTTGGTGCTGAGTTGCTTGCGCAGCTCATACCCATGCATCGGGGATTCATGCAGCAGGCCGAGGATGGCCAGGTCGAGCACGTCGGCCACCCCCTTCGTTCGGTCTCGCTGTACGTCTGGCGGTCCGTGTCGGGCCGGTCGGGAGCCGCTCCGCTCCCCCGATGTATCGGCCCGATACATCGTTACGTTAGAACGCGGGGACACGTCGAGGCAATACAGCGGTGCGTACGGTCACGCCCGTACGTGATCTTTGAGCGCTAGGCTCATGCCCTGGTCACGCTGTGTGACGGCGGTCGCGGCTGGCCGAAGTAGGAGTTACCCTGCTTTTCATGCGCGCGCAGCAACGGATCACCGTGCCCTCAAACGGGGGGCGACCGGCGGGTAACACCCGCCGGGACGGGTTCGTTGACTACTCACTCCAGCGGCGGGCGCTGCTGCGAGACGTTTACGCGGGAAGGGTCGGCACGTCAGAGGTGTGCGACGCCTCTCCCTACCTGAAGAGCGCGGCCCGGTTCCACGGTGAGGCCACCGAGAAACGGTGCCCCATCTGCCGCCGCGAGTACGTGATGAACGTGCACTACATCTACGGCGATCAGCTCAAGCAGTCCGCCGGGCAGGCACGCTCGCGTGCCGAGCTCGCGGTGCTGGCCGATACGCTCGGTGAGTTTCAGGTTTACGTAGTCGAGGTCTGCCGCGGCTGCGATTGGAACCATCTGGTGGAGCAGTACCTTCTGGGACGCGCGCACCGGACGGCCCCCCAGCCGTCCTCCACTGCCGCCACCGCCACATCCCCGACCGGAACGGTGTGACAGATGACTTCGTACGGCGACCCTCACGCCGGCAACGGGTATGACGACGAGTATCACCGTCAGTCATACCAGCCCCCGGTGCAGAACTCGGGCCGCGCCTCGGTGCCATCCCCCGATGACTACGGCTACGACTACTCGTCGAGCGCCCAGTCCGACCACGGGCAGCAGTACCCCAACGGTGGCCAGGCCGGCAGCGGCGGCGGCTACGGCGACCAGGGTGGTTACGGCGGCCAGGGCGGCTACGGCGGCCAGAGCAGCGGCTACGGTGCCCAGGGCGGTTACGGCGGCGGCTACGGCGACCAGGGCTACGGCCAGGCGCCCGTGAGCCCGCCGGTCAGCCCCGCCGCGGGCCGCGCGGCGGTGGGCGCGGCAGCGGTGGGTGCGGCATCGGTGGGTGCGCCGGCCGGGCGCGCGGCCGTGGGCGCGGCGTCCGTGGGCGCGGCCGGGCGGGCGACCGTCGGCGGCGCCGCGGGCCGCGCGACCGTGGGCGGCCCGGCCGGCCGCGCCGTGGTGCGCCCGCCGGGCACCGACCTCGACGGCGACCCCGACGGCGACGGGCGCCCCGGCAAGGCCGGCGCGGGCAAGTCCGGCGCCGGCAAGAAGAACAACAAGAAGAAGGTCCGCAGCATCGTGCTGGCCTCGATCGCCGTCACCGTGCTGCTCGCCGGTGGCGGCCTGATCGGCGGCACCTACTTCTACGACACGGTGCCCGAGCCGAGCGACTTCAGCCAGAACGAGAACACGTTCGTCTACTCCGCCGACGGCAAGGAGATCGCCAAGCTCGGCGGCGAGAACCGCGAGATCGTGCCGATGGCCACCCTCTCCGACGAGGTGAAGGTCGCGCTGATCGCGGGCGAGGACAAGAACTTCTTCGAGCACGACGGCATCGACCTGTGGGGCATCGCCCGTGCCGCCTGGAACAACCTGACCGGCGGCGAGACCCAGGGCGCCTCGACGATCACCCAGCAGTACGCGCGTAACGCCGCCAAGGACCTCGAGGTGACCTACGCCCGCAAGCTGCGCGAGGCGGTCATGGCGCGGCGGCTGGAGCAGGACCACAGCAAGGACGAGATCCTCGGCTTCTACGTCAACACGGTGTGGTTCGGCCGGGGCTCCAACGGCGTCGGCGCGGCGGCGAAGGCCTACTTCGGCAAGCCGGCCGACAAGCTGACGGTCGAGGAGGCCGCGGTGCTGGGCGCGGTGCTCAAGCAGCCCGAGCCGAACGAGGCCGACGGCACCAAGGGCTTCGACCCGCACTTCAACCCGGACGCCAACAAAGAGCGCTGGAACTACGTCCTGAACAACATGGTCGAGATGGGCCGGCTGGACAAGACCAAGCGCGACGCCATGCAGTACCCGGCGGTCAAGAAGTACTCGGCGAAGTCCGGCGAGACCGGCGTCCAGGGCACCGGCACCGGTTTCGTGATCCAGAAGTACGTCGAGAAGGAGATGGCGGCCTGGGGCATCACGGACTGGCGCAACAAGGGCTACCGGATCACCACGTCGATCGACACCCGGGCGCAGAAGGCCCTGGAGGCGCAGCTCTTCCGCACGTTCGAGTGGGCGGAGGTCTGCACCGGCGAGGGCGAGAAGAAGAAGTGTGAGAACAACGTCGTCAAGGCGATCGACGTCAAGTACAACGGCAAGGACACCCTGCTCAAGGGGTACCCGAAGAACGTGACCGCCGCGGGTGTGGCGATCGACCCGAAGACCGGCCGGGTGATCGCCTACTACGGCGGCGCCGACGGCACGGGCATCGACTACGCGGGCAAGATCAATGAGGGCACCGAGTGGGAGGACGGCGGTCACCCCGCGGCCTCTTCGTTCAAGATCTACACGCTGGCCGCGGCGATCGAGAACGGGATCTCCATCAAGTCCAAGTGGGACCCGACGCCGCTGACCGCGAAGAACTGCAAGAAGTACGACACGTGCGGCCTGGCGCCGGTGCAGAACTCGGGTCGTGACCCGGGCGACCTCAAGTGCGGCACCAACTGCACGCTGGAGGAGGTCACCCGGCTCTCGCTGAACGTCCCGTTCTTCAAGATCGCGAAGAAGCTCGGTGCGGACAAGGTCCTCGAGATGGCCAGGGCCGCCGGCGTCCGCACCATGTGGTCGACGGATGACGGCAAGGCCCGCGACCTCACCAAGCCCGGCGTCATCAAGGGCAAGCGCGACCCGTTCGACTACCAGGTCGCCTTCGGGCAGTACCCGATCACCGTGCTGGACCACGCCTCGGGCATGGCGACCTTCGCCAACCACGGCGTCTACAACAAGCCGCACTTCGTGATCAAGGTGGAGCGGAAGAACAAGGACACCGGTAAGTACGAGATCGTGCCCGGCACCGGCGAGAAGCGCGAGCCCAAGCGGACGATCCGGCAGGAGGTGGCCGACGAGGTCACCGGCGTGCTCAAGCAGATGCCGCGCAGCTACGGTCACGCGCTGGACGACGGCCGCGAGGCGGCTGCCAAGACCGGCACCTGGGAGAGCCTCGTCAAGAAGGGCGCCAACTCCAACGTCTGGACGGTCGGCTACACCCCTCAGATCGCGGCGGCCATCTGGGTCGGCAACGTGAAGAACGCCTCGGACCCGATCTACAAGCCGGGTAAGGGCAAGGTGAACATCACCAGTTCCGGGCTGCCCGGTGACATCTGGGAACGGTTCATGAACACGGCCCACTCCAGCATGAAGCTCAAGAAGGAGCAGCTCGCCGACGGCACCGGTGGCAACATCGGCGACGAGGCGGCGGGTGACGGCGTCGAGCCGACCCCGTCGTTCGACCCGGCGGTCTGCATCTTCAACCCGAACCAGCCGGGCTGCCCGGGATACGACCCGAACAACCCCGGCCCGGGCAACCCCGGCAACCCGGGCGATCCGGGTAACAACAATCCGACCCCGACCCCGACCCCGAGCCGATCATGCGGCTTCGGCACAGGGAAGCCGTGCGGCGGCGGCAACTAGCCGACCGGTGACAGCGGTGCAGAAGGGCCTCCCCACCGGGGAGGCCCTTCTTCGCGCCGGGGCCGGTCCGCCGCTGCTGGGGGCGGACGGGCCGCCCGCTGCACGGACTACTGGCGGGTGCTGCTGCGTTACCCGGTTTTCTGAGGCAGGATGTCGTGCTATGAGTGATGTTCGTGAGCACGTGGTGTCGCCTGCCCGCGAGGACGGGTTCGTCCGCGGGCTGAGCGAGGCGATCGGCGGACCCCTGGGCGAGCACGCGGTGCCGGAGACGCCTTCGCGGGGCGGGCGCTTCTGGACGGCCGCCCGGATCGTGCTCGCGCTCACCTGCCTGATGCTGGCGCTGCACTGGGTGCAGAAGTCGCCCTGCCGGGACGGCGCCTGGGCGGACTACAAGCAGTACACCCACTTCTGCTACACCGACGTGCTCGCGCTGTACTACGCCGAGCACCTCAACGAGGGCGCGGTGCCCTACGTCGACTACCCGGTGGAGTACCCGGTGCTGACCGGCGCGTTCATGGGCGCGCTGGGCCTGCCGGTGCACGCGCTCGGGGAGAAGAACCCGGCGATCAACCAGGCGCAGTACTTCTACGACGCGAACGCGTTCGTGCTGAGCCTGTTCGCCCTGGCCACCGTCGCGATGATCATCTCGATGCGCCGGCGCAGACCCTGGGACGCGGCGCTGTTCGCCCTGTCCCCCGTGCTGCTGGTGACCGCGACGGTCAACTGGGACCTGCTGGCCATCGTGCTGGCGGTGGCCGGGCTGTGGCTGTGGGGCAGGCGCTATCCGGTGGCCGCGGGCGCGCTGCTGGGCCTGGGCATGGCGGCCAAACTCTGGCCGGGCTTCCTGTTCCTGCCGATCCTGATCCTCGGCCTGCGCTCGCGGAAGTACGGCCCGATGCTCACCTCCATCGCGGCGGGCGCGGTCGCCTGGCTGGTGGTCAACGTGCCGGTCATGTTGATCAACTTCCAGAACTGGCGGCGCTTCCTCGACCTCAACTCCGAGCGCATCATCGACTGGGGCACCTCCTGGTACGTCGCGCGGCACTTCGACCCGTTCGGGCTGCAGCTGTGGAACGACGTCCCGACGGTCACCAACCTGTCGCTGGGGATCTTCGCGCTCTGCTGCATCGGCCTGGTGGTCTTCAGCCTGTGGGTGAAGACCCCGCCGCGGGTGGCGCAGCTCGCCTTCCTGGTCGTGGCCGTCTTCCTGATCACCAACAAGGTGTGGTCGCAGCAGTTCACGCTGTGGCTGCTGCCGCTGCTGGTGCTGGCCCGGCCGAAGTGGCGCGCGTTCCTGGTCTGGCAGATCGCCGAGGTCTGCTACTTCGTCGCGTTCTACGGCGAGCTGATGGGCGCGTCGGGCAAGTCGGTGTTCCCCGAGGGCGTGTTCGTGTTCGCCTCGCTGCTGCGGCTCGGCACCGTCATCGCGCTGGTGGTGCTGGTCATCCGGGACATCCTGCGGCCGGAGGGCGACGTGGTGCGCCAGGCGTACCCGGAGTTCGGCGACCCCGACGGCGGCGTGTTCAACCGGGTGCTCCCGGACGGCCCGCTGCCCGTACACAAGACGGACGGCCCGCTCCCGGAGGGGAACGGGCCGTCCGCGGAGCTCTCCGAGGATCGTCCGCCGGCGGTCAGCTCAGTGTGAAGACGACGGCGTCCTGGGTCTCGTTGCGCTGGAGGCCCAGGCCGTCGCCCGGCGTCGTGAGCGCCGCCTCGTACGGCGTGCCCTTCACCTCTTCGCGCAGCACCAGCACGGTCTTCACGCCCAGCTCGCGCAGCCGGGCCACGCTCGCCTGATCCGGGAACGCCTTACACAGCTCCCGGATCTCGCCGAGCGTGGCCGGCGTGAAGCCGCTGTTGCCGTTGACGATCGGCGTCATCCGGTCCGTCGACCAGACCATGACCTTCATGTCCATCAGCGGGTCGCTCGGCAGCACCAGCAGCGGGCCCTGGGCCGTGGCCATCGAGGCGGGCTGCAGCGGCACCACCGGGTGCTCGGTCACGTTGAGGCCCTCGGCCAGCACCAGCGCGACCGGCAGGATGGTGGCCAGCCGCAGCAGCGGGTGCGGCCGCGACGGCACCCGGTCCACCGAGACCGTGCGCGCCTGCTCCACGAACGCGGTGATCGCGCCCGCGGCCAGGATCGCCAGCAGCAGCGTGGTCCAGATGATGAGCCGGCCCGGGGTCCGGATGCCGCTCCAGCCCGGCAGGATGTCGTAGAGCGTCATGTAGCCGGGGCGGCCGCCGAAGAACTTGGTGCCCATCGCGAGGATGATGGTCAGCACCACGCCGCCGAACAGCAGCCAGCGCTGGCGCAGCTTCCACACCGACATGACCAGGCCGGCGAAGGCCAGGCCGTAGAGCACGAACCCGGGCAGCAGGCTGCCCTCCCCCGCCGCCCAGCCCAGCGACTCGCGCGCACCGGTGTGCGCCTCGCCCCACGGCATCGACTGCGCCGGGGCGGTGAAGAAGCCCAGCAGGGTCGGCGAGTACCAGCCCACCTCGACGTCCGAGCGCTCCGCGTACGGGTGCAGCTCGATCACCTTGAAGTAGGCGAGCGCCAGCAGGCCGCCGGTCGCCGCGAAGATCAGGCCGCCGACCGCGTCGAAGGAGAACAGGCGCCAGCCGAACGGCTTCGGCTGGTCCTTCCAGATCCACTTCCGGTGCACCAGGTACGACACGGCGCACACGAGCACGATCGCGGCCAGCACGTACGCGAACGGCAGGCCGATGCCGAAGCCGAGGCTGATCTGCCACGCCGCGACGATCCAGCCGGCCAGCGCCCAGCCGGGCTTGCGCAGCTCGGGGCGGTAGCCGTGGCGCAGCGAGTACCCGTGGCCGCGGGCGAGCATGGCCAGCGCGAGCGCGATGCCGCCGACCGACATCACGTGCATGTGCCCGGCCTGCGCCAGCCGCCACGGCGCGTACGCGAACGCGGCTCCGGCCACGGCCGCGCCGGTCTTGCCCGAGCCGAGCTGGCGCACCAGCACGTACGCGCCGAAGAAGGCGAGCGCGTGCAGCAGCACGTACATGATGTTGTACCGGATCAGCGCCGCCTCCAGGCCGGTGCCGAACAGGCCGGCCGGGGCGTACCCGAGCAGGGTGTCGGAGAAGGCGAAGCTGTACTTCTCCGGGTAGAAGCTGTTCGAGTGCCACAGTTGCGACCAGTCGGTCTTCAGCACGTGGCCGGACCACGCCATCTGCCACGCCTGCAGCGTCGGGTCGCCGGTGTCCTGCGGGATCGTGTAACCCGGGTAGCGCAGGGTGGGCCAGGTCATCACCACCGCCAGCACGAGCGACGCGTACGCCGCCAGCGCCCACTCGTGCACCAGCGCGCGCCGGGTGCCGCGCAGCACCCGGCGGACGCCGGTCGGGTTCTCCTCCGGCGCCGGGCTGAACCGGGCGAAGGCGTCCTCCTCCACCGGCTCCGGCTCGGGCGCGGCGTGGCGGGGGGCGGCCGGTTCCTTGACTGTGGTCGGCTCCTTGGCGGGCGCGGCGTCGGTCCCGTTCACAGGTTCCCCTCTACTGGTGTGCGCGCAGGTACGCGATGTCGGCTGACTGCCCCTCGGTGCCGCCTGGCGTCTCCACCACGGCCGGCGCGCCGGCGGCCCGTACGACAGCGGCCACCAGCTCGGGGTCGATCATCCCGGGCTCAACACTCTTGACCGTCAGATTGTCGTGCCGATCGCGCCCGGAGTCGAATCCATCTCGCGATCCGTTCGCGTGCACGAGATCGATGCGGCCGGTGATGGCCTTCACCCGGTCCACGATGTCGAGCAGCTCCTCGCCGCCGGCGTGGGCGTGGCAGGTGTCGAGGCAGAAGCCCACCCCGAAGTCGCCGACCGCGTCCCAGAGCCGGGCCAGCTCGTCGAAGCGGCGCGCGCAGGCGCTGTCACCGCCCGCGGTGTTCTCGATGAGCACCTGCACGGGCAGGCCGCCGGCGTCCTGAGCCTGCTGGAGCGCCTTGCGCCAGTTCTCGATGCCGACCGCGACGTCCTCGCCCTTGTTGACGTGGCCGCCGTGCACGATGAGGCCCGCCGCGCCCACCGTGGCCGCCGCCGCGGCGTGCTGGCCGAGCAGCTTGCGGCTGGGGATGCGGATCCGGTTGTTGGTCGAGGCGAGATTGATCACGTACGGCGCGTGGATGAAGATCTGCACCGGGCTGTCGCGCAGCACGTCCGCGTCCGGGCGCGCCTCGGGCGCCTTCCACCCCTGCGGATCGGCGAGGAAGAACTGGACGACGTCGGCGTTTCGTGCCGTCGCCTCGGCTAGTGGATCTTCATAATCGACGTGGGCCCCGATAAGCATTCGACCAGTATTACCGCTCCGCGCCGGGACTGCCCCGCCCCGCTGCCGCAACCGGAGCGAAGTTCTTGCGTTGATTCCAGTGCCGCACCGTGCTTCCCCAGCCGGGGACCTGCGGGCGTGCCTCCTCGCCCCCCGCGAGGCGACCGGATTCCGGGGCGCACGCCCCAGGGGGAGACAGTGCTTATGTCGTACGCCATCCGACGGCGCGCCGCTGCCTTCGCGGCGGCCGGCCTGCTCGCGGGCCTGCCGCTGCTGGGCGCGCACCCGGCCACGGCCGCGGAGCCCGAGGCCGCGCCCGGCGTCAGCTTCAGCGGTGGTGGCCTGGGCCTGCTGCTCTGCGGCTCGAAGCCGGCCACACCGAAGATCACCGTTGCCGCCGAGTCGAAGGTCAAGCTCACCAACGGCCTCGGCCAGGGCGCGACGCTGCAGATCGACGGCAAGGACAGCGCGTCGGTCTCCGACGGCCAGACCGTGGAGGTCCAGTTCCACCGCGGGCCGGTCAAGGTCGCGATGGTGCCGGAGTGCCTGCTGAACCTCAACCCGACCTTCGAGCCGCTGACCGTCGAGGTCGTCAGCAAGGCGACGTCGGCCCCGGGCAACCCGGGCGGCGGCCAGTCGCCGAGCTCCTCGCCGAGCAAGAAGCCGTCGAGCAAGCCCAGCCCGAAGGCGTCGGCGCAGCCCAACCGCGACCCGCAGCCCGGCCGCACCCCGAACGGGCCGGAGGCGTCCACGGACGCGGAGCTGCCCGCGTCGCCGGACGGTCCGCTGTTCACCGAGCCGACCGGCAGCGGTGACGAGCTGCCCGACGCGGAGGAGTCGCCCTCGGTGTCGCTGGTCGGCCCCGGTGGCGAGAAGATGGACCCGAAGGCCAGCACCTCGTCTCCGGACAAGGGGCCAATCGGACTTCTGGCAATTATCGCCACAGTGTGTGTCGTTGGCGTGTCAGCCGGGGCAATCCGCGCTATTATCGCTCAGCGGGCAACTCGGGCAGAGTTCGCGTAAACTACATAGTCTCCGCGGGGCGTTTCTCTCCAACATCGTCGGTGTGGTCGTTCCTCCCCAGGTCCCACCCAGCAGTCGGACAGAGCGCCCCGCGGTCATCTCGCAGACAGGGCCACCGGAAACGGTGGCCCTGTCTCGTTGTCCGGATGCCGACTGTGGGCGGGCACACCACGCCGCCGGGGACCGCGACGCGGGCGCCGGACGCGGGAGCAGGTAACATGACCAGGTTCCGTGTGCCGCGGGCCTATCCCGCGGCATTCGCACGGAACGACGCAGACCTCCTGCTACGGACAGTCCGTAGCCGTCAGCCCATAGGAGGTGAGTACGTCTTGCGTCACTACGAAGTCATGGTGATCCTCGACCCCAGTCTCGAGGAGCGCACCGTCGCCCCGTCGCTGGACACGTACCTCAACGTGATCCGTACGTCGGGTGGCTCGGTCGAGAAGCTCGATGTGTGGGGCCGTCGTCGGCTCTCCTTCGAGATCAACAAGAAGGCCGAGGGCATCTACGCCGTCATCGACCTGCAGGCCACGCCTGCGGCCGTTGCCGAGCTGGACCGTCAGCTGCGACTCAACGAGTCCGTGCTGCGCACCAAGGTCATCCGTCCGGAAGTCCGCTGACCTTTCAGCGGTAACCGCGACGCCCGGACCGCTTCACGTGTGCTGTCGCATCCCTGTGGGAACCTTTGCGGCAGAACATATGTGAACCGAGGAGAAGGTCATGGCTGGAGAAACCACCATCACGGTCATCGGGAACCTGACCGGTGACCCGGAGCTGCGCTTCACCCCGTCGGGTGCGGCCGTGGCGAAGTTCAGCGTCGCTTCGACGCCACGCACCCTCGACCGCGCGACCAACGAGTGGAAGGACGGCGAGACGCTGTTCCTGAACTGCTCGGTGTGGCGCCAGGCGGCCGAGAACGTGGCCGAGTCGCTGACCCGGGGCACCCGCGTCATCGTCTCGGGCCGGCTGCGCCAGCGGTCGTACGAGACGCGCGAGGGTGAGAAGCGCACCGTTTACGAGCTCGAGGTCGACGAGATCGGCCCGTCGCTGCGTAACGCCACGGCGAAGGTGCAGCGGATGACCCGTTCCGGTGGCGGTGGTGGCGGCGGCTTCGGCGCCGGCTCCGGTTCCGGCGGCGGTGGTGGCAACTCGGGCGGCGGCGGCGGTTTCGCCGACAACGACCCGTGGGCCACGGCTGCTCCGGCAGGCGGTTCGGGTGGCAACTACGACGACGAGCCACCGTTCTGACGGGTGTTCGCGGCCGCGAGGCCGTCCCGTCAGAGGACACAAAACTGAGGTAGAGGATCATGGCGAAGGCTGCGGCCCTGCGCAAGCCCAAGAAGAAGGTGAACCCGCTCGACAAGGAGGGGATCACCTACATCGACTACAAGGACACCGCGCTGCTGCGCAAGTTCATCTCCGACCGCGGCAAGATCCGCGCTCGGCGGGTGACCGGCGTGACCACGCAGCAGCAGCGGCAGATCGCGCGCGCCGTCAAGAACGCGCGTGAGATGGCGCTCCTGCCGTACACCACCACCGGTCGCTGAGAGGAGGACACCCCATGAAGATCATTCTGACGCACGAGGTGTCCGGCCTCGGTGGGCCTGGTGACATCGTCGAGGTGAAGGACGGCTTCGGCCGTAACTACCTGCTGCCCCAGGGTTTCGCGATCCTGTGGACCAAGGGTGCCGAGAAGCAGGTCGCCTCGATCAAGCGGGCCCGCGCGGCCCGTGACGTCCGGGACCTGGGTCACGCCAACGAGATCAAGACGCAGCTCGAGGGCCTGAAGGTCACCCTGTCGGCGCGTGCCGGCCAGGGCGGTCGCCTGTTCGGTTCCGTCACGGCCAACGAGGTCGCCGACGCGGTCAAGGCCGCCGGCGGTCCGGTGCTCGACAAGCGCAAGATCGAGC
This sequence comes from Catellatospora sp. NPDC049609, assembly GCF_040675365.1. Lineage (NCBI taxonomy): Bacteria > Bacillati > Actinomycetota > Actinomycetes > Micromonosporales > Micromonosporaceae > Catellatospora > Catellatospora sp. NPDC049609. Next base: position 16,102 of record NZ_JBFAOU010000027.1, read on the forward strand.
TCCCGGCCCACATCAAGTCGACCGGTGGTTACACGGTGCAGATCAAGCTGCACTCCGACGTGACCGCCAAGTTCAACCTGAACGTGGTCGCCGCGAAGTAACGCCACGGCGAAGGCCCCCGACCTCAGGTCGGGGGCCTTCGCCATACCCACCGGGCGATCTTGCGTGGACTGTGGGGACGACACGCCCGAAGCGGGCATATCCCTAACAGTTCGCGCAAGATCGACGCGATCTTGGCGGCCCGCTGCGGGTCAGGCGAGGCGGGCGGCGCGGTGGATCAGGTCGGCGAGGTCGTCGGACTGACGTTCGTCGAGGCGGGTCGCGGCGTCGTCGGCGATCTTGGCGAGGTCGTCGAGGTTCACCTGGCGGGCGTCCTCGCCGCGGCGCAGTGCGACGGCGAGGAACGCGGCCGCGTAGCAGATCCGCAGGCGCGGGTCGGCGGTGGCGAAGTCGCCGGACAGGTCGGTGGTGGCGACCGACTCGTACGTCTCGGACGGCTGCCGCGTCTTCGGGTCCAGCCAGCGCACGCGCACCTCGGCCACCCGGCCGGTCGCCTCCGGGGCGAGCCGCACCAGGTAGAGCGCGGTCACCGAGTGGCCGGGGCCGATCTCGCCGCCGTCGACCCGGTCGTCGCGGAAGTCGTCGTCGGCGACCTTGCGGTTCTCGTACCCGATGAGCTGGTACGACTCGACGGTCTTGGTGTCGAACTGCACCTGTGCCTTGGCGTCCATGGCGCGCAGGGACAGCGTGGCGGGCAGGCGCCGCACGAAGATGTCGCGGGCCTGGCTGCGCTCCGACACGTACACCACGAACCCGTCGCCGCGGTCGGCGAGCCGTTCCATCAGCGCGTCGCCGTAGTCGCTGCCCACGCCGACACCCAGCAGCGCGATCTCCTTGTCCGCCTCCTCGCGGACCTGGCGCAGCATGCGGTCGGCGTCGGTGGTGCCGGTGTTGGCCAGCCCGTCGGAGAGCAGGATGACCCGGTTGCTGGAGCCGCGGCGGAACCCGTCACGCGCCGTCCGGTACCCGGTGATCAGGCCGTCGCCCAGGTTGGTGCTGCCACCGGCGCGCAGCGAGTCGATCGCCTCGCGCAGCGCCTGCTTCTCCGACACCCGGGTCATCTCGCGGACCACCCGGGCCCGGTCGTTGAAGGTCACGATCGCCACCGCGTCGGTCGGCCGGAGCTGGTCGACGAGGTAGTGCAGCGCGTCCTGGACCAGGCCGAGGCGGTCGGGGGCGTCCATCGAGCCGGACACGTCGATGACGAAGGTGAGCGCGGCGTCGCGGCGCTGCTCGTTCTCCTCGCCGCGGGTCTGCAGGCCGACGCGCAGCAGGCGGGTGTCGCGCGACGCCTCGTGCGAGGCGGGCAGGCGGGCGCCGTCGACGTGCACGGCGAAGCCGTCGCCGCGCGGCTGCGGGTAGTGCTGGTCGAAGGAGTTCACGAACTCCTCCGGCCGGACGGTGTCCGGCTCCGGCCAGCGCCCGTCGGCGAGGCGGCCGGCCGCGTAGCCGTACGACGCGGTGTCGACGTCGAGGGCGAAGGTGGACAGGTCGTCGCGCTCGGGCCGCTGCGGCCCGGCCTCGTTCTGGGTGACGCCGTCGCCGCGCGCGGGCGCATCGGACCGGCCGCTGTCCCCGGCGCTGCAGGCGGTGAGGACGAGCACGACGCTGAGCGCGACCGCGGGAATGCTGAGTCTCATCGGACCTCCCGTGAAGCCGTACCCGCCGGTTTGTCCGCCGGGCACGGGGCTGGTCTTCATGGGACGCAACTTGATGATCGTTTACCGCTTCCGTGGCACACCTGAGACGCAAGCGGAATCGGCCGTGACCAATTCGTGCATCAGTCGTGATGTAGACAATCCGCCGTCAGATGATGCTGAGCAGGACCGTGGTGCCGCCACCTGCCACGACGGCCGCGCAGAAGCCGATGGTGGCGGCGCGCCAGGTGTCGCTGGCCCAGCGCAGCACCGCGGCCATGCCCAGGGCTCCGGCCAGGGCCAGCGCCCAGCGCGGCGAGCTGGCGATGAGGTCGGCCAGCGCCTCCGAGCGCGGGGAGTCGCAGCCGCCGAGCCCGGCGGCGACGCAGGCCGCGTCGGGCTCGCCGGACAGCAGCAGCGCCCGGACGATGAGGATCAGCAGCGGCACGCCGTAGAAGCCTGCCGCCCAGAGCAGCGCGGCCCAGTAGTCGCGGTCGGCGTGGGACGGCTCGTCGTGGTAGCGGACCGGCAGGCCGGCGGGGACCTCCTGCGGGTGGTGCTCGACGAGGTTGTCCGGCCAGCGGTCGTCGTACGTGTCGTAGCTGTCGCTGGTGACGTATGTGTGGAAGCCGGGGTCGGCGGGCGGTCCGTAGTCGTCGGGCGCGCCGTAGCGGTCGGCGGCGTTGCGCTGGCGGGGCACGGCGGGATCGGACGGGTGCGGCCAGCCGCCCGCCCGGGTGTTGGGCGTGGTGTGCTGCTGCGTTCCCCAGCCGTCACCCTGCGACGGCCAATCCGGATATCCCACGGTCGGAGCGTGGCGGAGACCGATATCCCAGGCAATCCCCCGAACCGGCGAGAATAGGCAGGTGACGATCTTATGACCTACGCCACGCCGTCCAAAAATCTTGAGAAGAATCTTGTATGCACACCCTGTGTGTCGAGAAGTAGCAGGTCAGCGAGTTATCCACAGCCTGTGGGGACCGGTTTTCCACACCCTGTGCACAGGGTCCCCCACAGGCTGTGCCGGGTTGTCCACAGGTTGCCCCCAACCCTGTCCACGCGGGTGTTTGTGCAGCGTTCACCCCGCGCCTAGGGTCAATCGAATCGGATCGTGAGGGGGTGGCGCCGTGACGTCAGTCGGTGACGGCGTACGGGGACAGTTCACCGCTGTCCAGGCAGCCCCGGCCGCCGAGCAGGTGCCCTTCGAGAAGACCCCGCCGCAGGACGTCGCGGCCGAGCAGTGCGTGCTCGGCGGCATGATGCTGTCGAAGGACGCGATCGCGGACGTGGTCGAGATCCTGCGCGCCAACGACTTCTACAAGCCCGCCCACTCCACCGTCTTCGAGGCGATCCTCGACCTCTACGGCCGCGGCGAGCCCGCCGACGCCATCACCGTGGCGGCCACCCTGGAGAGCGGCGGCGACCTGGGCCGCATCGGCGGCGCGCCGTACCTGCACACCCTCATCTCGGCGGTGCCCACCGCCGCCAACGCGTCCTACTACGCCCGCATCGTCGGCGAGCGCGCGGTGCTGCGCCGCCTGGTCGAGGCCGGCACGAAGATCGTGCAGCTGGGGTATGGCTCCGCGGCCGGCTCCGGCCGGGACGTCGACGACGTGGTGGACATGGCCCAGCAGGCCATCTATGACGTGACCGAGCGCCGGGCCAGCGAGGACTTCGCGATCCTCGCCGACATGATCCAGCCGACGCTGGACGAGATCGAGGCGGTCGGCGCCGCCGACGGCAGCATGCGCGGCGTGCCGACCGGTTTCAGCGACCTCGACCGCCTGCTCAGCGGCCTCCAGCCGGGGCAGCTCATCATCGTTGCCGGAAGACCTGGTCTCGGCAAGTCCACGGCCAGCATGGACTTTGCCCGCCACGCCGCGGTGCGGGCCAACATGGCCAGCGCGATCTTCTCGCTGGAAATGTCGAAGACCGAGATCGTGATGCGCCTGCTGTCCGCGGAGGCGCGGGTGCCGCTGCACGTGCTGCGCTCCGGCCAGCTGTCCGACGACGACTGGACCAAGCTCGCCCGGTGCATGGGCGAGATCTCCGAGGCGCCGGTGTTCGTCGACGACACGCCCAACATGAACCTGATGGAGATCCGGGCCAAGGCGCGCCGGCTCAAGCAGCGGCACGACCTGAAGCTGATCGTGGTCGACTACCTCCAGCTGATGAGCTCGCCGAAGAAGACCGAGAGCCGCCAGCAGGAGGTCTCCGAGCTGTCCCGTGGCCTGAAGCTGCTGGCCAAGGAGGTCGAGTGCCCGGTGATCGCGGTCAGCCAGCTGAACCGTGGCCCCGAGCAGCGCACCGACAAGCGCCCGCAGCTGTCCGACCTGCGTGAGTCCGGCTCGATCGAGCAGGACGCCGACGTCGTGATCCTGCTGCACCGCGACGACTACTACGACAAGGAGTCGCCGCGCGCGGGCGAGGCGGACTTCATCGTCGCCAAGCACCGTAACGGCCCCACCGACACCATCACCGTGGCCGCGCAGCTGCACTTCTCGCGCTTCGTCGACATGGCCCTGTGACGGCCGCACCCGGCATCCCGGCGGCCCGATAGGTTCGACGCGTGCGCAGTCAGTGGGACGTGCTCGCGGCGGTATCCGCCGGCGGGGTGCTGGGCGCGCTGGCCCGCTACGCCGTCGGGCTGGCGGTGCCGCCCTCCCCCACCGGGTTCCCGTGGGGGATCTTCGGCGTCAACGTGTCCGGCTGCCTGCTCATCGGAGTGCTGATGGTGCTGGTCACCGAGGTGTGGCCGGGGCACCGGCTGCTGCGGCCGTTCCTCGGCACCGGCGTGCTGGGCGGCTATACCACCTTTTCCACCTATACCGTCGACATCGTACGGTTGATCGAGTCCGGCGCGGGCGCGGTCGCGGCGGCGTACCTGGTGGGCACGCTGCTGATCGCGCTGCCGGCGGTGTACGGCGGGACGGTGGTGACCCGGTGGCTGGTACGGCGGTGAGCGGGCTGCGGCTGACGGTCGTGGTCGGCGAGGACGACCGGTGGCGGCACCGGCCGATGTACACCGAGATCGTGCACCGGGCGCACGCGGCCGGGCTGGCCGGGGCGACGGTGCTGCGCGGCGTCGAGGGGTTCGGCACCCATTCGCGCGTCCATACCGACCGGCTGCTGTCGCTGGCCGAGGAGCTGCCGATGGTGGTCGTCATCGTGGACGCCGAGGAGCGCGTCCGCCGCTTCCTGCCCCAGCTCACCGAGCTGCGCCTGGAAGGGCTGGTCATGCTGGACCCGGTCGAGGTCATCCGGTGACGGTGCTGCTCGTGGCGCTCGGCGCGGCCGTCGGGGCGCCGCTGCGCTACCTCGTCGACCGGGCGGTGCAGGCGCGACACGACTCGGTGTTCCCGTGGGGCACGCTGACCGTGAACGTGGCGGGCTCGTTCATCCTGGGCCTGCTGGCCGGGGGCGCGGCCGCCGGAGCCGTACCGGGGTCGCTGACGGCGGCGCTGGGCACCGGGTTCTGCGGAGCGCTGACGACGTACTCCACCTTCGGCTACGAGACCCTGCGCCTGGCCGAGACCGGCGCCACCCGCCTCGCCCTGCTCAATGTGACGATCAGCGTCGCGTTCGGCCTGCTCGCCGCTGCCGCCGGCTACCTGCTCGCCACTGCGCTCTGGTGACCAGCCGCCCTGACCCCGACCGGTGGACTCAGCCTCGGTGATCACGGTCTCGGGGTGGTGACACGCCGTCGACCACGTCCACAAGTTCATGATCAACCCGGGTGGGGGCGCGGAGGGGGAGGGACCACAGCGCGAGGGCGGCGGGGTAGAGGAGGTAGCCGAAGCGGGTGGACGGCATCAGGATGATGGCGGCCAGCAGGCCGGTGGCGGTGATCAGGGCGGCGGTGCCGGCGTCGCGGGGTGGGCGGCGCAGCAGCCAGAGGCCGATGGCCAGGCCCGCGAGCAGGAGCAGGACCAGCGCGACGGTACGCCCACCCGGCACGTGCCGCGCGATCAGCCAGCCCAGCAGCGGTGACGCCGCGGGGCTGGTGACCAGGCCGTGCCCGGTCGGGAAGCGGACCACGTTCTCGACGAACGCGGCGGGCTCGACCAGCAGCGCCGGGACCAGGGCCAGCACCGGCAGCCCGGCGGCGCCCGCGGCGTACCGGCCGGTCGACCGGCGCACCACCGCGTAGGCGCCGAGCACCAGGGCGACCGGCCAGGCCAGCAGCTTCATCGCGGCGGCGGCGCCCATGGCGAGCCCGGACCAGCCGAACCGGCCGCGCGCGGCGCACGCGAAGGCCAGCAGGCAGAGCGCGAGCACGGGCAGGTCGTCGCCGCCGGTCGCGATGGTCAGCGCGCACAGCGGGAGCACCGAGGCGGCCTGCGCGGCGCGTACCAGCAGCGCGTCCTGTGCCGGGGTGCCGTCGCGCAGCAGCCTGGCCGCCAGCAGCACGGCGAGCGCGGTCACCAGGGCGAACCACACCCGCGCGTCGGTCCACCAGGCGACGCCGAACACCGCCCGGGGCAGCCCGAACACCGCCATGCCCGGCTGGTACGGCGTGTACCCCAGCAGTGGCTCCGGCAGCGCCGCGATGCCGTCGCGCCCGAGGTACGGCGTACCCGAATCGAGCAGGCGCCGTGCCGACTCCTCGACGACGAGCACCTCCTCCTGCGCCCGCCCGGCGGCCCCGCCGGCCCGCTGCACGGCCTGCACGATCAGCGGCACCACCGCCACGGCGACCCACGCCCCCACCGTCACCCAAGCCCGCGCGCCCACTCCCTCCGGCCCGCCCGCGCGGTCCGCGCCGTCCGTGATCGTCCGACTTGCCTGGCAAACGGGCGTATCTTGGGCGCTCTTCCGCCCATCTGCCGGGCAAGTCGGGTGATCTTCGGCGGGGCGGGACGCGGGGCGGTGGCGGAGGGCGAGTTGGGTGAGGACGGCCAAGGTGGCGGCGGCGTAGCCCCAGGCGGCGAGCGCGCCCCAGGCGCGGTGCGAGGTGAGCGTGGAGCCGGTCGCGGTGGACCAGGCGAACAGCGCGGACAGCGCGTACAGGCAGAGGTCGGCGGCGAGCCCGCCGGCGGCGCGGTCGATCCGGCGCCAGAGCCGCCCGGCCGCGCCCGCGCTCGGCTCGTCGCGGTCGGTCACGTCCGGGGACACGGCGGTGGTGTGCTCGCTGGGCTGGCTCACGCCGAGGAGTCTGACACCCGGCCCGCCCCGGCGGCACCGGTGGCCCCGGACGGGCGGGCGCCGCGGCCCGGGGTGCGCTTGGCGGGCATCCGCACCACGGCCTTCGGGTCGTGCAGCGGCTCGGCGAGCCGGGTCGGCCCGTCGGCGGCGGTGACCAGCTCCAGGATCTCGGCGATCGGCATCGGCTTGGCGAACAGGTGGCCCTGCCCGGCGGTGCAGCCCAGGTCCCACAGCATCTGCCGCTGGCTGTCGCGCTCGACGCCCTCGGCGACCACCAGCAGGTCGAGGTGGCGGCCGAGCTCGACGGTCGACCGGACCACGGCGGCGGAGCTGGGCGTGCTCTCCATCTGCATCACGAACGAGCGGTCGATCTTCAGCTCGGTGGCGGGCACCCGGGGCAGCACCGAGAGCGACGAATACCCGGTGCCGAAGTCGTCCAGCGCGATGGCGCAGCCCAGCTCCATCAGCTCGGCGAGCACCTTGTCCACGATGTCCAGCTGACTGACGTTGTGCGACTCGGTCAGCTCCAGCACCAGCGCGTCGCCGGGCAGGCCGTGGTCGTCCAGGCGGCGGGTGACCAGGGCGGGCAGCCGCCGGTCGAGCAGGCTGCGCGGGGAGATGTTGACCGCGACGGGCCACCGGCAGCCGAGCTCGCGCCAGCGGGCGGCACCGGCCAGCGCCTGGTCGAGCACCGCGTCGGTGAACGCGGTGAGCAGCCCGGAGCGCTCGATCGGCTCCAGGAAGCTGCGCGGGTCGACCATGCCCTTGTCCGGGTGCTGCCAGCGGGCCAGCGCCTCGGCGCTGATCGCCTCGCCGCTGGCCAGGTCGACGATCGGCTGGAACTGGAGGATGAACTCCTTCTCCGCCACCGCGCGGGGCAGCATGCCGCCGACCACGAGCCGGCCGCGGTCGGCGGTGTCGTCCTCGCGGGCGTACACGGCCACCGTCCGTCCGGTGCGCTTGGCCTGGTACATCGCGATGTCGGCGCGGCGCAGCAGCTCCACGAAGCCGCCCCGGGCGGGCGCGGCCGCCACGCCCGCGCTCGCGCCCACGACCAGCGGCATGCCGTCGACGTCCACCGGCTCGTGCAGCGTGGCCAGCAGGTTCTCGGCGCGGTGCAGGGCCAGCGCCGGGGCGGGCAGCCCGCGGTAGAGCACCGCGAACTCGTCGCCGCCGAGCCGGGTGACCAGGGCTTCGGGGCCCGCGGCGGCGGACAGTCGGCGGGCCACGGTGACCAGCACCTGGTCGCCGGCGGTGTGGCCGAGCGCGTCGTTGACGTCCTTGAAGTGGTTGAGGTCGAGCACCAGCAGCGCGGTCACCCCGCGGCGGCCGTGCCGCCGGTCGAGCGCGTCCTCCACCTCCAGCTGCAGGCGGCGCCGGTTCGGCAGGCCGGTGAGCAGGTCGTGGGTGGCGTCGTGCTGGTGCTGCCCGGCGAGCTGCTCCAGCTGGGCGTACGACGTCGCGTTGCGGATCGCGGTGCACAGCGCCCCGGCGAACGCCCGCAGCGTGAACTGCTCCCGCTCGGACAGCGCGACCGGCACGTGGAAGCAGAGCCGCAGCTCGCCGACGCGCTCGCCGTCGTGCTCGCCGATCAGCGGCACGATGGCGGTGGTGTTCGGGTCGACCGGGGCGTGGTCGGGCGCGCCGTGGTACGTGATGTCGCCGTGGGTGCCGCGTACGAGCTGCTGCGCGCCTTCCATGAACACGGTGATCTCGACCTGGTCGGCGGAGAACAGCCGGGCGCCGTTGTGGACGGCGGTGTGCAGCACCGTCTCCATCTGCACGACGTTCATGGCGTCGGTGGCTTCGGCGAGCTGCTGCCAGGCCAGCCGCTCGGCGCGCGCCCGCAGCCGGCCGCGGTAGGTGAGGTGCAGGCTGAACACGATCGCGGGGACCGCGATCAGCAGCCCTGGCTGCTCGGTGAGCACGGCCAGGGCCAGCACCGCGACGGCGAAGCGGACGACGGCCGAGCCGAGCCGCAGGTCGAGGTGCGCCAGGAAGCGGTCCCGCACGCTGGTGCGGGTGGCCACCGCGATGACCGGGATCGCGATGACCTCGTCGGCCAGCACGACGACCGTGAAGGCGACGGCCAGGATGCCCAGGTGGCCGAGCGGGTCGTCGGCCACCGAGGGGTACGCGTACAGCACGAGCGCGGCGAGCCCGCAGGTGACGGTCTCCTTCGCCACCGCGAAGACGAGCTTGATCGGCGGCAGCCGCTTGACGCTCTTGGCGGCGGCCGTGCCGGCGGCGGCGCACAGCACGGCCCACGGGGCGGGCAGCAGCACCGCTGCGGTGAGCAGCGCGGCATCCGCCCAGTGCACGATGTGTTGGTTGGACCGGATCCGGATGTTCACCGACACCAGCGAGGTCAGCGTGACCAGGAGGGCGAGCGCGCTGGCCCGCAGCACCAGGTCGACGGTGATCGGCTGGGTGAACAGGAATCCGGCAGCGGCCAGCAGCATGGCTGAGGCCACCGACGCAACCAGACCGACGAGCAGCCGGAGCCGGCTCTCGGTCTGTTGCGGAGTGGTGTTCTCGGCCGCCACGTCGGACCTCTTCCGTGTAGACGGATGGTCGTGCGTGCCGACAGCCTAAGCGATTCTCAGCCCCATTCGTTGGTGCGCATGTCGCTCTCCTCCGCAGAACCGTCGATGCTTGCCAAGTCCTGATGCAGAGCGTAACTTCGTCCCGGTCGATATCTAGTAGTAGGTTCATATTTCAAACAAGCATGGCGATTTATCACCATTAGTGGTGGATCGCCTACGCACTGTGTTCGCCTCCCATCGTCTCGCGCGAAGCAACTAGGCTCATGTCGTGACAGAAGGAACAGCTTCCAGCTCACCTCAGCTGACTCATGTGGACGCCCGCGGCGAAGCCCGGATGGTCGACGTCGCCGGCAAGGAGATCACTCTGCGTGTCGCCGTGGCAGCGGGGCGCGTGGTCACCACGCGTGAGGTCCTGGACCTGCTGCGGGGCGAGGGAATGCCGAAGGGCGACGCGCTCGGCGTGGCGCGGCTGGCCGGCATCATGGCCGCCAAGCGCACCCCGGAGCTGATCCCGCTGTGCCACCCCATCGCCATCCATGGCGTCACCGTCGACCTGACCGTCACCGCCGACGGCGTGGAGATCGCGGCCACCGTGCGCACCGCGGACCGCACCGGGGTCGAGATGGAGGCGCTGACCTGCGTCGCGGCCGCCGGGCTCGCGCTCATCGACATGATCAAGGCGGTGGATCCCGCCGCGTCCATCTCCGACGTCCGGGTGCTGCGCAAGGAGGGCGGCAAGACCGGCCTCTGGGAGCGCGGAGCCATGCCCGCCATTTCCCAGAACCGTGCGCAGGCAAACACCGGCGCGCCGAAGGTCGCCGTCATCGTCGCGTCGACCCGCGCCGCCACCGGGGTGTACGCCGACACCGGCGGCCCGCTGCTCGCCGACGGCCTGCGGTCGTTCGGCTGCGAGGTCGCCGACGTCGTGGTCGTGCCCGACGGCGAGCCGGTCCGCCGGGCGCTGCGCGACGCGCTCGCCGAGCGCCCCGACGCGATCGTCACCACCGGCGGCACCGGCATCAGCCCGACCGACCGCACCCCCGACGTGACCCGGTCGCTGCTCGACTACGAGGTGCCCGGCCTCGCCGACGCGGTGCGCACGGCCGGCACCACTCCCCTGGCCGCGCTGTCCCGCGGCGTCGCGGGCGTCGCCGGGCGCACCCTCGTCGTCAACCTGCCCGGCTCGACCGGCGGGGTCCGCGACGGCCTGGCCGTGCTGGCGAAGGTCCTGCCGCACGCGGTGGACCAGCTACGCGGCGGGGACCATCCGGCGTCATCCGGAGGAAACACCCACGACTAGGGTCGAACCATGAGCGAGCGCAGCGAGCGAATCATGTGGTTCGGTTCGGCTCATGCCGCCGACGAGCGCAGCGAGGAGAAGGCATGAGCGAGCGCAGCGAGCGAATCATGTGGTTCGGTGGGGCTCGGGCGGGCGACGGGCTTAGCGAGGAGCGCGCATGAGCGAGCGCATGAGCGGACCTGAGGACTGGGCCTCGGCCCGGCGGACCGTGCACGCCGCGGGCTGGCGGGCGCAGCTGCCGCCGGTGGCCGTCCCGCTGGCCGAGGCGGACGGGCTGACCCTGGCCGCGCCGCTGGCGCCCGGCACGGACCTGCCCGCGTTCCCCACGGCGAGCGTGGACGGCTGGGCGCTGCGCGGCCGGGGCCCGTGGCGGGTCACCGGCCGGGTGCTCGCGGGCAGCGTCCCCCCGCCGCTGACCGGGGACGGCACGGCGGTGGAGATCGCGACCGGGGCGATGGTGCCCGAGGGCACCGAGGCGATCCTGCGCGTCGAGCACTCCACGCGCAGCGGCGACCTCGTCGACGGCACCCCGAAGAGCGAGCGCGAGTGGCGGGTGCCGGGCGAGGAGGCCCGTGCCGGCGAGCCGCTGCTGCCCGCCGGCACGCCGGTGACCCCGGGCGTGATCGGCCTCGCCGCCTCGTGCGGGCACGACACGCTGCAGGTCCGGCCCGCGCCCCGCGCCGCGATGCTGATCTTCGGCGACGAGCTGCTGACCGCCGGCCCGCCTGCGGACGGCCGCATCCGCGACTCGCTCGGCCCGTCCATCCCGGCGTACCTCCGCCGGTTGGGCGTGACCTGCGAGCAGCCGGCCGGGCCGATCAAGGACACGCTGGACGCGCACGTCGAGGCGCTGCGCGCCGCGCTGGACAGCGGCGCCGACCTGGTCTGCACCACCGGCGGCACCATGCACGGGCCGGTCGACCACCTGCACCCGGCGCTGGCCGAGCTCGGCGCGACGTACGTCGTCAACACCGTGGCCGTGCGCCCCGGGTTCCCGATGCTGGTCGCGGCGGTGCCGTACGGCGGGCGTACCCGCTTCGTGGCCGGGCTGCCCGGCAACCCGCAGTCGGCCGTCGTCGCGCTGGTGTCGCTGGTGGTCCCGCTGCTGGCCGGGCTGACCGGCCGCCCCGAGCCGGCGCTGCCGCCGGTCACGCTGGGCGAGCCGGTGCCGGGCCGGGGCGACTACACCCACCTGGCGCTGGTGCGGGTCGACCCGGTCGACGGCCTGGCCCGGCCCGTCTCGCACGTGGGCTCGGCGATGCTGCGCGGCCTGGCCGGCGCGCACGGGTTCGCGGTCATACCGCCGGGCGCCACCGGGCGCACCGGTGACACGGTCGAGCTGGTGGAGGTGCCGTGAACCGCGTCGTGCTGACCGAGGTGACCACCGCGCCGCTGGATGTGGCGGCGCACGAGACGGCCGTGGCCGACCCGCGGGCGGGTGCGGTGGTGAGCTTCGCCGGGGTGGTCCGCGACCACGACCACGGCCGCTCCGTGTCCACGCTGACCTACGAGTCCCACCCGAGCGCGGCCGAGGTGCTGCGGGAGGTGGCCGAGGAGCTCGCGGCCGATCCCGACGTGTACGCCATCGCGGTGTCGCACCGGTACGGCCCGCTGGCCATCGGGGACGTGGCGCTGGCCGCCGCGGTCTCCACCGCGCACCGCGCGGCCGCCTTCACGGTCTGCGCCCGCCTGGTCGACCTCGTCAAGCAGCGCCTGCCGATCTGGAAGCACCAGGTCTTCACCGACGGCACCGACGAGTGGGTCAACTGCCCCTGACGCGGGTGCCGCCGCCCGACGGCAACGGCCGCAGAAACAGGGAAACTGCTGCATCGGTGGCCCCGATGGCAGCAGTTTCCCGGAAAGTGCGGGCGGACCCGCGGCGGTCAGTGGTCGGCGTTGGCGGAGACGGTGACGGGGGCCGGGGTCTCCCGGCGGGGGGCCGGGGCGCCGGTGCGGGCCTGCGGGAAGCGGGCCGCGGGCAGGCTGCCGAACGCCGGCTCCGCGCCGGGGCGCGACGGCAGCGCCGCGACCAGCGCGATCAGGGCGATCGCCAGCGAGTTCTCGGCGAGCATCCCGAACAGTCCGTCGGCGTAGTGCGACACCCCGGGGAGCTGGTGCTCGTACGGCCAGATCGGGGAGATCAGGAACAGCAGGTAGAGGGCCACGGCGGCACCGGTGTGCCGGGCGCCCACCAGCGCCGGGAACCAGATCGGCTCGCGCAGTCCGGGCGTGGACCGGCCCCGCGCCGCCAGGCCGCGACCGGCCGCGCGGCGGCGCAGCGCCTGGTCGGCCAGGGCGATCACGGCGGGCACGACCCAGACCAGGTGGTGCGTCCAGGAGATCGGGCTGACCACGTTGGTGGTGAGGCCCACCAGCGTGAACGCGATCAGCTCGTCGCCCTCGGCGTGCGCCGCGGCCGCGCGGGACAGCCCGACCGCGAGCAGCACCAGCGTGAACGCGATCCACAGCAGGCTGGGCGCGGTGGTGGTGTCGTAGAGCCGGGACAGCAGGCCCGCCAGCGACTGGTTCGGGGTCATGTCGGCGGCGCCGACCCGCTCGGTCTGCCAGAGCACGCTGCCGAAGTACGCCGTGGACTCGTGCGGCACGATCAGGTACGCCGCGGCGGTCGCCGCGAGCGTCGCGCCGGCCGCCGTGAGCGCGGCCCGCCACTGGCGGCTGACCAGGAAGTACACGATGAACAGCGCGGGCGTCAGCTTGATCGCGGTGGCGATGCCGATGCCGACGCCGGCCCAGCGCCAGCCGCGGCGCAGCGCCACCATGTCCGCCATGATCAGTGCGAACAGGAGCAGGTTGACCTGCCCGAAGCCGAGCGTCTCGCGCACCGGCTCGATCGCGGCGAACATGGGCAGCGCGACGGCGACGGTCATCCAGCGCGGCCAGCCGCAGCGGTCGGCCACCGGCACCAGCAGCGCGGTCAGCACGAAGCCCAGCGCGCCGAGGCCGAAGAGCAGGTTGAACAGGCCTGCGGCGGAAGGGGTCAGCGCGGCCATGGGCAGCATCAGCAGCGCGGCGAACGGCGGGTACGTGAAGCCGAGCGTCGTGTCAGGTGCGATGTACTCGTACAGCTCGCCGCCGCCGCTCCACCACACCACCGCGCCGTGATAGATCTTCATGTCGAAGAAGTCGTACCACCGTCCGAAATTCTGCTCGGTCACCCAGGCGGCGTAGCAGACGGCGGCGACGATGCCGACCCGGACGAGCGTGCGACGATCCCCGTTGAGGGATCTCAGTTCACGGATGACGCGGTGGAGGCTCTGCGACAGGCGGGGCAGACGGCGCACGCCGAGTGCCGGCATGGCGTCGCCACCTCCTTCAAGGTTCCGGGTTTCGGTATCCCGTTCGTGTCTGCTCAGCAGCCTAGAACGGCGCACCACTCCAGTACCTCCCGTGTTACCCGACCGTGTCCGATCCCACACGCCTTTGCGACATTTCTAGCTGGTTAACGCACCCTGCGAAGATAGGGTGATTGGCGTCACACCAGCCGGGCAGGCTGGGCAAACACCACTCGCCGTATGTCGCAACTGCACTGAGCGGAGCGAAGAAACGGGCCGATGGCGGGCTCCATCCGGACGTACCCGGTATCGGCGTCCGTATGCGCGGCGCGGCGGACCGGACGGTGAAGCCGGTCAACCCAGATGGAGCTGTGTCGAAGCCTTCTTCTGGGCGTTGCGAATGGACTTGTGGGCGGACTTCTGCGCGTCGTGGACGGCCTTGTGCGCGCGCCAGCCGAGGCTCGGCGACCCGGCGGTGTCGGCGGCGGCCAGCAGCAGCCCGGCCAGCAGGCCGAGGTTCTTGGCGAAGTGGACCAGCTCGTCGTTGCGGGCCGCCGGGTTCTCGACCTTCCAGAACGGGTGGCCCACGATCGTGGCGGGGATGAGCGTCCCGGCCAGCAACGCGGCGGCGGGGCGGGGCGCGGTGCCGGTGGCCAGCATGGCGCCGGCGATCACCTGCACGCCCGCGTTCACCCGGACCAGCGTCTTCGGCTCGGTGGGCAGCCGCGAGTCGACCGCCTCCAGCAGCGGCGCGACCTGCTCCGCGAGGGGCTCGGCCTCGGCCGCGTACCGGTCGGGTTTCATCAGCGCCTTGGCCCCGGCGGCGACGAACAGCCCGCCGAGCAGGGCGCGAGCGACCCCTCGTACTGGTCTCATACCACCATTATCAAGGACGTTCCCCCATGCAAAGGACGAAATCCAAACCCGTCAGCTCGCTGTCGTAGAAGTAGTGGTAGCGGTAGCCCGCCACGCCGGCGCACTCGCCGGTGTCGTTGGTCGCGTCGAACCGGGCCAGCACCTCCAGCACGCCCGGCGCGCACTCGGTCAGCACCAGGTCGGGGTCCTCCTCGGTGCCGTGGTTGGCCACGCAGTCGCCGGGCTGCGCGAAGCGCGCCGTGCGCGGCGGGCCGGAAGGCGACGCCGTGGTCACCGGGATCGGCGCGGCCTGTTCGGCGAACGGGTTGGGGACCAGCTTCAGGGCGATGAGCACGCCCGTGAAGATCACTAGTGAGGCGGCGAGCAGGCCGATGCCGATGACGGCGGGTCCGCGCCCGCCCATCCGAGGCCGGGGTGGGGCCTGCACGATGGGCAGCAGCTCGGTCATCTGCTCCATGGGGTCGTTCGGGTGGCGGTCGGGCGTGTGCAAAACCGTGCTCCGCGGGGACGAGATCGGGGTGCCAGCCAAGGTACCGTGCGCGCCATGTCGCTCGACTCCTCCGTCACGATGTTGTCACCCGCCGTGGGTGCCGTCTTCGGCGCGCTGACCCCGCTGGTGGCGTACCGCATGTCCGTGCCGTGGGGGGAGCCCGCCCGCGCCGGCTGCGCGGCCTGCGAGGCTCCGCTGCCCGCCGGGCCCTCCGGCTGGCTGAGGCTGTCCGCCCGCTGCGCCTCCTGCCGGGTGCGCTTCGGGCCGAGTCCATTGTGGACCGTATCAGCCGGTGCGGTGTCCGCGGGGCTCACCGCGGCCGCGCTGGCCGGGCGGGGCTGGGTGCTGGTCGCGGGCCTGCTGCTGAGCGTGGCCGGGGTGCTGCTCGCCGCGATCGACCTCGCGGTGCAGCGGCTGCCCGACCCCATCGTGTGGCGCCTGGCCGTGGCCGTGGCCGTGCTGCTGGCGCTCGCGGCCGTGACCGGCGGCGCCTGGCCGGCGTACGGCCGCGCCCTGGCCGGCGGCGCGGCGCTGCTGGCCGTGTTCGGGCTGATGTCGCTGCTGACCGGCGGGCAGATCGGCCTCGGCGACGCGAAGACCGCCGGGGTGCTGGGCATGCTGCTCGGCTGGTTCGGCTGGCCGGTGGTGGTGCTCGGCGGCCTGCTCGCCGTGCTGCTGAACGGCGTCGTCGCGGTGGTGCTGCTGGCGCGACGCCGGGTCGGCTGGCGGGGCTCGCTGCCGATGGGTCCGTCGTTGCTGGCCGGTGCGCTGCTCGCACTGGTCCTGGTGTTCCTCGTGCTGCCCGCCCAGGGGTGACCGGAGGTCGCCCGGCCGGGTGAGCCGCACCGACACTGTCGGTTACGCGACAGCGGGCGGCCGGGGAGGGCCGGCATGCCGGCCGCAGGCAGCTGACCTTGGCAGGGCTGCCCGATTCGCCCCCTGGAGAAGCTCTATGGCATCGGCTGAACGTGCGATCCGCGTCACGGTGGGTACGTCGCGCGCCGGTGGAGGTGCGACTCCACGATCACGTTGAGTGTTCAACTGATCGCCTCCGCGGCCCGGCTTGATCGCATCCTCACCGTGCCGTGACAACGGAGTGACGGGGTGTTGCCGACTGGGCACGCTGCCATCTGGCGGCCGCCTGGTCGTCACAAGCCGTTGGACCGGCCGCGTGGGTGCGGTTCGGCCGTCGCTGGGGGTGCTTTCGCACATGCTCAAGCTCATCACCAAGACCCAGGCCGCCTGGGCGTCCCGTGACCGTGGTGCCACCGCCGTCGAGTACGGCCTGATGGTCGCCCTGATCGCCGCCGCCATCGTGGTGCTGGTCGGCGCCTTCGGCACCGAGCTCGCCGACCTCTTCGGCGACACCTGCAACACGATCGACACCGACGGCTCGAGCGGCGTCGCGGGCTGCTGATCGCCGACTTCGGAGGAGCAGCAGCAGTGCGTACACAGGCCGACAAAGGCGCCGCGGCAGTGGAACTGGCGATGGTCCTGCCGGTGCTGCTGCTCCTCGTCTTCGGCATCATCGATTTCGGGCGGATGCTGAACGCGCAGATCTCCGTCACGGAGGCGGCGCGCGAGGGAGCCCGCGCGGCGGTCGTCGACAGCACGAGCTCGACCGCCGCCCAGGACCGCATCGACCTGATCAACAGCGACTACGAGGTGGTCGCCGCGGAGAGCACCACGTGCGCCTCGACCTCGGCACCGGGCGACAACGCGCTGGTCGTCGTCGAGTACGACTTCACCTGGGTGACGCCGATGGGCGCGCTCGCCGCGTTCTTCGGCGGCGGCCCGTTCGGCACGGTCACCATCGAGGGCAAGGGAGTCATGCCGTGCCGCGCATGAAGCTCGCCGGATCCCGCCGCGACGCCGGCGGCGCCTCCGTGATCGTCGGCATCCTGCTGGCTGGCGGGGTGCTGCTGGGCATGACGGCGATCGTCGTCGACATCGGGCAGCTCTACGCCGAGCGCGAGGAGCTGCAGTCCGGCGCCGACGCCGCCGCGATGGCCATCGCGCTGGACTGCGGCCTCGGCCGTGGCACCGAATGCGCGGCCGCGCAGGACACGGCCGCCGTGTATGCCAAGGGCAACGCCAGTGACGGTGCCGCTTCGGTGCTGCACGTCTGCGGCACGGACGCCACCCTGGCGGCCCCCTGCACGTACACCCCCCGCAGCAACCTCACCGACTGCATCGGCACCGTCGACTCGGCGGCCGCTTACAAGTACGTCGAGGTGCACACGCGGACCCAGCTGCCCGACGGCGGCTTCGTCCTCCCGCCCACCTTCGCCCAGGCACTCGCCGGCGGCGGGCCCGACGCCACCATCGGCGCGTGCGCCCGGGTCGGCTGGGGCGCGCCGAGCACCGGCCTGGCGCTGACCTTCTGCCTGGACGAGTGGAACACCGCGACCGGAAACGGGGCGCGGTTGGCCCCCGCTCCGCCGGAGGTTCCGGACGTCTCCTTCGAGGTCGTGCTCACCACCCGTACTCCGGGTGGTGGCGGTCCCGGTGGTGGCGGCGGCCCTGGTGGCGGTGGCGGCCCTGGTGGTGGCGGCGGTCCCGGTGGTGGCGGCGGCCCTGGTGGCGGTGGCGGTCCCGGTGGCGGTGGCGGTCCCGGCGGTGGCGGCGGCCCCGGTGGCGGAGCGACCGAGCCATGTGAGGTCAACGGGTCCGGCGCCGACCTGCCGGGCGGCTTCGGGTGGACCGACATCGTCCCCGGATCGGCGTGCCTGACCCAGTTCTTCGAGGTCGTGCTGTACAGCGTGGAGCCCGGCGCGAACGTCGAGTCGGAGTGCGAGGCCGCACTGCTGGACCTCGTCGAGTCGGGCGAGCCCATCGCGGTGCCGATCTACGACCCGGACAGCCCCACCGGCGGTGGCACCGGCGGCACCTACGAGCTTGAGGGCTTCGCCGCCTTCGTCCTCACCGGCTGGGCCAACCTGCCGCTCGGCGCGGGCGAGAACGACCACGACTCCGAGCTGTCCGATCGCGAGGCGGACCCGCTCTGCCGTGCCGCGGTCAGCGGCCCGTCGTCCGGCGGCCAGTGCATCTTCGGCTACTTCACCCATGCCCTCGTATCAGGCGGCGACTTCGGTACGACGCCGAGCTTCGGCGCGACCCTCGTCAAGACCATCGGCTGACTCCCGTACCAGAAGGAACCTCTCATGACCCGGCGCATTCTCGGCGTGGTGCTCGCCATCGTCCTGGCCGTGCTCGGCACGGCGGCGGTGCTGCTCTACGTGAACCAGACCCGTAACTCGGTGGCCGAGGGACAGACCGCGGTGACCGTGCTCGTCGCCAAGGCCCGCATCCCGGCCGGCACCAGCGGCACCTCGCTGCGGGCCCGGCAGCTGTTCGAGCCGGTGGTGATGCCGGCGGCGGCGCTGCCGGCGGACAGCCTCACCGACGTCCCGGCCGAGCTCGACGAGCTGGTGCTCACGCACGACGTCCAGCCGCGGCAACTGCTGCTCAAGGGCATGTTCGGCGCCGCGACCAAGCTGTCCGGCGGGGTTGCCGTGCCGGAGAAGATGATGGCCGTCAGCGTGAAGACGGCCGTCGAGGAGGAGGTCGGCGGGTTCGTCCGGCCGGGCTCCCAGATCGCGGTCTTCACGACGCTGAAGAGCCAGACCGCCGGAGCGCAGGGGTCGGTGACCAAGCTGCTGCTGCCGCGGGTCGAGGTCCTCGCCGTCGGCGCGTACGGGCAGGACGGTGTGACCTCGGCCCAGCGGGAGACCGCCGAGGCCAAGGGCGGCACGGTCACGCTGCTGGTGACCCTCGCGGTCACCCAGGCCGACGCGGAGCGCCTGGTGCACGCGGTCCGCACCGGACGGCTCTACCTCGCGCTGCTCACCGACTCCTCCGAGGTGCGGCCGGGCACCGGCGTGGACGACCGGGCGCTGCTGCGCTGAAACCGCGATGACGATCATTTATGAGAGCGAGCACCGCCTCGCCCGGCACCTGAGCACCCTGCTGGGCGAGGCGGTGGTGGTGCCCACCGCGGAGGCACTGGTCGAGCAGATCAACGCGGACCGCGACGAGCAGCTTGTCGTCTTCGGGCCGAACGTGCCGCTGCACGACGCGCTCGTCTTCGCCGAGCAGTGCCGCCTGCGCCGCCCTCACCTCGGGGTGCTGCTGCTGAGGTCCGACCTCGATGTCAACGTACTGGCCGACGCGCTGAAAGCGGGTGTACGAGAAGTGGTCGACCCATCGGATCATGCGGCGGTGCTGGCGGCCGCCGGGCGCTCCCACGACCTGTCCCGGCAGCTGCTCGGCGCGGCGAACAGCCGCGCCACCGGCCGTGCCGCCGTGCCGTCCGCGCCGGTCTCCGCCGCGCCGGACGACCTGGTGGAGGGCCAGGTGATCACCGTGTTCGCCGCGAAGGGCGGCTGCGGCAAGAGCACCATCGCCACCAACCTGGCGATCACGCTCGCCCAGGGCGACAAGGCGAGCGGCCGGCGCCGGGTCTGCCTGATCGATCTGGACCTCGCCTTCGGCGACGTCGCGATCATGATGCAGCTGGCGCCGCACCGGACCATCGCCGACGCGATCCCGGTCGCCGACCGCCTCGACGAGACCGGCCTGCGCACCCTGTTCACCAGGTACGAGTCCGGCGGCGCGGCCGTGGACGTGCTGCTGGCCCCGGTGCAGCCCGCCATCGCCGAGGAGGTGACGCGCGACCTCATCACCGAGATCATCCACATGGCCCGGGGCATGTACGACTTCGTCGTCATCGACACCGCGAGCGCGTTCACCGAGCAGATGCTGGCGGCACTCGACGCCACCCACCACTACGTGCTGGTCGGCACGCCGGAGCTGCCGTCGCTGAAGAACCTGCGGGTGACGCTGGACATGTTCGAGCTGCTCGACTACCGGCGCGAGGCCCGCACGATCGTGCTGAACCGGGCCGACTCCAAGGTCGGGCTCTCCATGACCGAGGTCGAGAAGGTGATCCGGGTCCCCATCGCCGGGTTCATCCCGAGCAGCCGGGACGTGCCCATCTCGGCGAACCGCGGCCAGCCGCTGTGCGCCGCACAGCCGCAGCACCCGGTCAGTTCGGCCATCCGCGACCTGGCCGTCAAGCGGTTCCTCGGCACCGCCACCCCCGCAAAGCGCGGGATCTTCGCGCGGAAGAAGGGCTAGACCCATGTCTCTGCAGGACCGTCTCGGCATCCGGGCGACCGCCGCCCCCCACCAGGGTGTGCTCAGCGAGCGCATCGCGAGCGTCAACGAGGCTTCCGGCGCCGGCAACCACGCCGCGCCCGTCTCGGCGGTGCCGGTCAGCGCCATCCAGTTCGGCCGGCGCAACACGCGCCGGGCGTACGACCCGCTGGCCCAGGTGCGCAAGCGTGCCCACCAGGCCCTGCTGGACCTGCTCGGGCCGCAGCTCTACGACACCGTCGCCAACGACGAGGAGCTGGAGCGGCGGGTCCGCGACGCGCTGCCCGAGGTGCTGGCGAAGGAGGAGGCCAACCTCACCGCGGGCGACCGCGCGACGGCGTACCGGCAGATCCTCGACGAGATCCTGGGGCACGGGCCGATCGAGCCGCTGCTGCGCGACCCGGAGATCACCGAGATCATGGTCAACGCGTGGGACCGGATCTACGTCGAGCGGTTCGGGCACATCCACGCCGTGGACGCGGCGTTCATGGACGAGACGCACCTGCGCCGCGTCATCGACAAGATCGTCTCTCGGATCGGCCGGCGGGTCGACGAGTCGTCGCCGATGGTGGACGCGCGCCTGCCCGACGGCAGCCGGGTCAACGCCGTGGTGCCGCCGATCGCGCTGGACGGCGCCGCGCTGACGATCCGCAAGTTCGCCGCCGACCCGTACACGGTCGAGGATCTGATCACGTTCGGCACCATGACCGAGCGCGTCGCCGACCTGCTGCGCGCCTGCGTGCAGGGCCGCCTGGACATCCTCATCTCCGGCGGCACCGGCACCGGCAAGACCACGCTGCTCAACGTCGTCTCCTCGTTCCTGCCCTCCGACGAGCGCATCATCACCATCGAGGACTCCGCCGAGCTCCGGCTGGCCCAGGAGCACGTGCTGCGGCTGGAGTACCGGCCGCCGAACGTCGAGGGCCGCGGCGAGGTGACCATCCGCGACCTGGTCCGCAACGCGCTGCGCATGCGCCCCGACCGCATCGTCGTCGGCGAGGTCCGCGACGGTGCGGCGCTCGACATGCTCCAGGCGATGAACACCGGCCACGACGGTTCGCTGACCACGGTGCACGCCAACTCCCCGCGCGACTCGGCGGCCCGGCTGGAGACGATGGTGCTGATGGCCGGCATGGACCTGCCGGTCCGGGCCATCCGCGAGCAGATCGCCAGCGCGGTCGACATCGTCGTCCAGCTCGCCCGCCTGCGGGACGGCACGCGCCGCATCACCCACATCACCGAGGTCACCGGGATGGAGGGCGACGTCATCACCATGCAGGACCTGTTCACCTTCGACTTCCGGGCCGGGCAGGACCAGTACGGCCGCCACCAGGGCGCGCTGACCAGCACCGGGCTGCGCCCGCGCTTCCTCGACCAGCTCGCCGACCACGGCATCACGGTGTCGCCCGAGCTGTTCGGCAGGGGGTTCTGATGCGCCGCCACGTGCCGGCCGCCGTGGCGGCCGCCCTGCTCACGGCCGCCCTGGCGGGCCCCGCCGCCGCGGCCGAGCCGTCGTTGAGCGTGTCCGGCCTGCGGCAGGAACCCGGCCTGGTCGAGTTCTACGTGACCGCCGAGGACCTCACCGCCGACGCCGCGGCGCAGCTCGCGGTCGCCGCGGACGGGCGTGACCTGCCGACGGCGGTCGAGCGGCTGTCCGCCGTGGCGAACTCGGCGCCGCGCCGTGCCGTGGTCCTGGTGCTCGACACGTCCGGCTCGATGGCCGGCGGCCCGCTGACCGCGGCCAGGACCGCCGCGCAGCGCTACGTCGAGTCCGTGCCCGCCGACGTGGAGATCGGCGTCGTGCGCGCGGGCGCCCCGGCGGCCGTCGTGGTCGCCCCGACCCGGGACCGGTCCGAGGTGACCGGGGCCGTGAACGGCCTGGCCGCCAAGGGCGAGACCGCGCTCTACGACGGGGTCGCGCTGGCCGGTGGCCTGATGGGCAAGGGGGCCTGGGGGCAGCGGCGCATTGTGGCCCTGTCCGACGGCGCCGACACCGCCTCGAAGGCGAGCCTCGCCGACGCGCGGCAGGCCGCCGGGAAGATCCCGGTCGACACGATCGCGTTCCGGACGAGCGACGGCAGCGGCGAGGAGCTGGCCGGGCTGGCGACCGGCACGGGCGGCCAGGCGTACACCGCCGCCGACGCCGCCGCGCTCAGCCGGGCCTTCACCGCCGCATCCGGCTCGTTCACGGCGCAGCTGCTGGTGCGGGTGACGGTGCCCGCGGAGCTGTCGGGCCAGCAGGTCCGGCTCGCGATCTCCGCCGGCGCCGCCCGCACCGAGGTGCCGGTGACGCTGGCCGTCGACACCGGGGCCACCGTGCCGCTCACCGGCACGCCCGGCGGGCTTCCCGGAACGACCTGGCTGCTGGTGGTGGGTGGGCTGGTCTTCGCCGGGCTGCTCGCGGCCGGGCTGCTGCTGATGTCGCCCGTGCTGTCGGCCTCCGACCGCCGCAAGCGGCTGGCGCAGGTCGACCAGTTCGTCGCGAAGCGGCGCGGACCGGCGCCGGTCGAGGGCGGGCAGGTCGCCGCGGCCGCGCTGGCCCTGTCCGAGCAGGTGGTCAGGACGACCAACGTCGAGGGGCGGCTCGCCGCCCAGCTCGACCGGGCCGGGATGCGGATGCGCCCGCACGAGTGGCTGCTGCTGCGGGCGCTGGCCTGCCTGACCCTCGGACTGCTGCTGGGCGTGGCGCTGAGCCCGCTCGCCGGCCTGCTGCTCGGGCCGGTGCTGGGCTGGCTGCTCACCTGGCTGTACCTCTACAACCGCACGACCAAGCGGGTGAACGCGTTCCGCGAGCTGCTGCCCGATGCGCTGCAGCTCATCGTCGGATCCCTGCGGTCGGGCTTCTCACTGGCGCAGGCGGTCGACGCGATGGCCCGCGAGCTGCCGGAACCGATCTCGGCCGAGTTCGGCCGGGCGCTGGGCGAGACGCGGCTCGGGATGGACCTCGAGGACGCGCTCGACCGGCTGGCGACCCGGATGCGCAGCAAGGATCTGGCCTGGACGGTCGTCGCCGTCCGCGTGCAGCGGGAGGTCGGCGGCAACCTCGCCGAGGTGCTCGCCACGACGATCGAGTCCATGCGCGAGCGCGAGACGCTCTACCGCGAGGTGCGCTCGCTGTCCGCGGAGGGCAGGCTCAGCGCCTGGGTGCTCCTGGCGATGCCGATCGGCGTCGGCGCCTTCATGGCCTTCTTCCGCACCGCGTACGTCGAGCCGCTCTACACCAAGCCCGTCGGCCTCGTCATGACCGCCGTCGCCGTGCTGCTGGTGCTCGGCGGCGGGTTCTGGATGTCGCGACTGATCAAGATCGAGGTGTGACCGATGAGTTCGCAGATGGTCCTGTACGTCGGGGTGGGCGGCGTCTTCGTGTCGATCGTGCTCGCCGTGGCCACCCTGATGTCGACCGGCTCCGGA
The DNA here is from genome assembly GCF_040675365.1 of Catellatospora sp. NPDC049609. NCBI lineage: Bacteria > Bacillati > Actinomycetota > Actinomycetes > Micromonosporales > Micromonosporaceae > Catellatospora > Catellatospora sp. NPDC049609. The sequence goes on from NZ_JBFAOU010000027.1 coordinate 40,017, forward strand.
CGGTCGGGCGTGGCCAGGGCGCTGGAGACGATCGACACGGTGTACGCCCCCGGCAGCGCCGCGCTCGCCGACGAGAAGCTGGGCGACCGGCTGCGCCCGGCCGCCCGGGAGATCTCCGCCCTCGGCCGCGTGCTCACCCCGCAGGGGGCGGCCGACCGGCTGCAGCGCTGGCTGGACTACGCGGGCAACCCGGCCGCCTGGCCGCCCGCGCGGGTCATGGAGACGCAGGGTCTCGGGCTGCTGGTGGTCGCGTTCCTGGGCGGCGCGCTCGGCTTCGTGTTCGGGTTCGGGGTCCCCGCGATCGTCGCCTCGGTGGCGGCGGGCGCCGTGCTCGGCTTCTGGGCGCCGTTCCTGGTCGTGTACGACCTCGGAGAACGCCGCCAGCAGCAGCTGCGCCGCGAGCTGCCGGACGCGCTGGACCTGCTGACCCTGTCGGTCGAGGCCGGACTCGGGTTCGACGCCGCGGTGGCGCAGGTCGCCGCCGCCATGCCGGGCGCGCTGGCCCGCGAGTTCGCCCGCATGCTGCACGAGATGCAGATGGGCCAGCGCCGCGCGGAGGCGCTGCGGGCGCTGGCCGACCGGACCAAGGTGACCGAGCTGAAGACGATCGCGCTGGCGCTGGTGCAGGCCGGTGAGCTCGGCATCCCGATCGCCGGCGTGCTGCGGGAGCAGGCGCGCCAGATGCGGGTGAAGCGGCGTCAGCGGGCTGAGGAGACGGCACGGAAGCTGCCCGTGAAGATCATCTTTCCGCTGATCCTGTGCCTGTTCCCGGCCCTGTTCGTCGTCATCATCGGGCCGGGCGCCATCAACATCATGGAGTCGTTCAGCGGGCGGTGATCCTCAGATCAGGTACAACCGGGCCGCGGCCTGCAGGGCCTGGGTCCGGTTGTGCACGCCCAGCTTGTCGTAGAGCCGGGCGACGTACGTGCGCACGGTCGACTCGGTCAGCCGCATGCGCGTCGCGATCGCGGCCAGGCTGCCGCCGTCGTGCAGCTGCCGCAGGATCTGCTCCTCGCGCGGGCTCAGCGTGGTGGACCGGGTCCGCCGCCGGGCCATCGCCTCGGCCAGGTTCGGCGCCGTGAACGAGGCCGGCGCCACCGCCGCGTGCCGGACCGCCGACAGCAGCAGCTCGACCGGGGCCGTGCGCGGCAGGTACGCCGAGAGCCCGGCCTGCAGCGCCTGCAGGAGCAGGCCGTCCTCGGCGGGACCGGTCAGCACCAGGCCCAGCTGCGGACGCTGCGCGCGCAGCTCGGCCGCGAGCTGGAGGCCGCCCTGCCCCGGGATGGACGCGTCGATGGTGACCACGTCCGGATCCAGGTCGCTGATCAGGCCGAGGGTCTCCTCGCCGGTCGAGGCCTGGCCGACCAGGTCGATGTCAGGATGGGACGCACATGCGGCGCTGTACCCGAGGCGCACCAGCGTGACGGGGTCGACCGCGACAAGCTTGACCGACAAGGGGGACTCCTCCGACGCTGCGGACACTCTCGTCCTACACAGCGCCGCGGCCCCGCCCGGTGTCACTGTCACGTCACCGAAGTCAGCCGTTCGGGTCCCCCGATGCCGTCAGATGAGGCGTAACTGCTGGTCACGGGGCCGGCGGGGAGACTGGTCGCCGAGCTGCTCCAGCAGCCCCGCGTCGACCGGCTGCAGGAAAGGCGTCGGGCGGCAGTCCCGCTCGCTGCCGTAGCGCACCCGCCGGGCGGCGTGGCTCAGGTAGAGCCGCCGCTGCGCCCGGGTGAGCCCGACGAAGAACAGCCGCCGCTCCTCGGCGACCTCCGCCTCGGTCGGCGCGGAGCCGGGCAGCCGCAGCGGCAGCAGCCCGTCCTCGCAACCGGCCAGGAAGACCACCGGGAACTCCAGGCCCTTCGCCGCGTGCAGCGTGAGCAGGGTGACCGCCTCGGCCCGCGGGTCGAGCGCGTCCACCTCCGCCCCGGTGGCCACCTCGCCCAGAAAACGCTGCAGGTCCTGGCCGCAGCGCAAAGCCAGCGGGGTGAGCAGGTCGACCGCGGCCCATACGTCGTCCGGCTCGGGCGAGCCGCCGCCCAGGGCCGGCCGCTCGATGAGCACCTTCGCGGTCAGCTTCAGCCGCGCCGCGACCGAGCCGGTCAGCCCGGTGGCCAGGCGCAGCTCGGCGAGCAGCGTGTTCACCCCGGCCCGGCCGCGCAGCCGGTCATGCGAGCGCTTCTGCACCGGCACCCCGGCCCGCGACAGCGCGTCCACGATCGCCGCGGCCTGCGCGTCGGTGCGGTAGAGCACGGCGATGTCGTTGAAGGACACCGTCGTGCCGGTCATCCCGCGTACGTCGGCGCGGGTCCGGTGGGACACGCCGCCGACCAGCTCGTCCACCTTGCGGGCGATGAACGCCGCCTCCTCGGCGGGGCTGCCCGCCGGGTAGACGCCGATCAGCGGCGCCTCCGGGTCGACCTTCGCCGGGTCCAGGCGGCGGCCGGGCACCAGCGAGCTGGGCGCGATGGCCTGCACGGCGGCGGCCAGGATCGGCGCCGACGAGCGGTAGTTGCGGGTCAGCCGCACCACCCGGGCGTCCACGAAGTCGCGGGAGAACTGCAGGAAGAAGGAGACGTCCGCGCCCCGGAACGAGTAGATCGCCTGGTCGGGGTCGCCGATCGCGCACAGGTTGCCGTCGCTGGGCACGAGCAGCCGCAGCAGCGCGTACTGGTCGGGGTCGACGTCCTGGTACTCGTCGACGAACACCCACGGCCAGCGCGAGCGCAGCTTGTCCTGCAGCGACGGCTGTGCCTTGAGCAGCGCCACCAGCCGCGGGATCAGCTCGTCCAGGGTGACGTTCGCACCGTCCGGCTCGTCCACCACCGCCAGGTCGGGCTCCTGCTCGCGCAGCAGCGACAGCGCCAGCGAGTGGAACGTGGACACCGTGACGTCCTCGGCGACCGGGCCGAGCAGGCCGCCCAGCCGGTGCCGCAGCTCCTCGGCGGCCCGCCGGGTGAACGTGATCGCCAGGCAGTCCTCGGGGTAGACGTTCATTTCGGCGCACAGGTACGCCAGGCGGTGGGTCAGGGTCCGGGTCTTGCCGGTGCCCGGACCGGCCACGATCAGCAGCGGGCCGCCCGGCGCGGACGCGGCGACCCGCTGCATCGCGTCGAGGCGGTCCAGCAGGCCGGTGCCGACCTCCTCCATCCCGGCCAGCATCGGCTCGAACGGCTCGTGCGGCGAGGGCGGGGGCGGCAGCGGCGGCGCGGAGACCGGCTGGGTACGGCGTACCGCGGGCTTGCTCGGCGCGGCCTTGGCCGGGCGGGGCCGGCGCGGCGCCGGAACAGGGGCGGGCAGGTCGAACAGGGTGTCCGCGGCGGTCTGCGGGCGCAGCTCGTCCGGCTCGAACAGCCGGATCACGCCGTACTCGCCGTCGTAGCCGGGCACCCGGTGGACCCGGCCGGCGCGCAGCCGGCGCAGCGCCTCGCCGACCAGCTCGCCGCCGGCCACGGTCACCTCGTCCAGCGGCACGTCCATGAGGATGTCCAGCTCCGAACCCAGGGCCGCGACCAGGGTGTTCACCTTGCCCTCGACGGTGCGGGTCTTCGGCCCGACGCCCTCCAGCTCACCGATGATCTCCGCGAGCTGCACCAGGTGGGTGACCGGCCGGGCGTTCGGCGCGGGCGCGCCCTCGGGCCGGTCGGCCAGCGCCTCCACCCGCGCGAGCACGCCGATGGTCAGCGGCCGGTGGCACACCGGGCAGACGCCGCCGGTCGCGCGCGACTGCGCCGGGGTCCAGTTCACGCCGCAGTCGCGGTGCCCGTCGCCGTGGTACTTGCCCTCCTCCGGGAAGAACTCCAGCGTCCCGGCGAGGCCCGGCGCACCGGCCAGCGCGGCCTTCAGCGCGAAGTAGTCCAGGGCGCAGTCGAACCGGGTCGCCTCCCGGGCCAGGGCCTGCGGCGAGTGCGCGTCGGAGTTCGAGACCAGGGTGTACGCGTCCAGGCTGGACACCCGGTGGTTCATCGCCGGGTCGCTGGACAGGCCGGTCTCCACCGCGGTGATGTGCCCGGCCAGGTCGGCGTAGCAGTCGGCGATCGCGTCGAAGCCCGACTTGCTGCCCAGCGCGGAGAACCACGGCGTCCAGATGTGCGCGGGCACCAGGTACGCGTCCGGGCTGGCCTCCAGCGTGATCTCCAGCAGGTCGCGCGAGTCCAGGCCGAGGATCGGGCGGCCGTCACTGGCCAGGTTGCCGACCCGGCCCAGCCGCTCGCGGAAGCGCTGCGCGGCGTCCAGGTCCGGCAGGTAGATCAGGTGGTGGACCTTGCGGGTGCGGTCGCCCCGCTTGTAGATCGTGGAGATCTCCGCGCTGAGCATGAACCGGGCGGGCTCCCCCGCCGCCAGCCGTGCGGGCAGCCGCTGCGCCACCTCGCGCTCGGCCTCCGGGGACAGCCGGTAGAGGCCCGGCTCGGCCTCGCGGAGCTGCTCGCGCAGGTGCTCGTACCAGGCGGGATGGGTCACGTCGCCGGTGCCGAGCAGTGCCACGCCCTTGCGCCGCGCCCACCACGCCAGCGTGGGCAGTTCGAGGTCCTTGCTGCACGCACGCGAGTACCGCGAGTGGATATGCAGATCAGCAGTCCAGACGGGGGGCACGTCGCATCCTGACACGCGCGACGGGTCCAGCGGGAACCGCCACGCGCGTCAGTGAGAGTTGTTACCTACCTCGCGCGCAGTTCGACCAATGTGATATCCGGCGGGGCGCCGACACGCACCGGCGGGCCCCAGAAGCCGGCGCCGTTGGTGACGTACACCTGCGTGCCGTCCACCTCGCCGAGCCCGGAGATCACCGGCTGCTGGAGCCCGGCGATCAGGTTGAACGGCACCATCTGCCCGCCGTGGGTGTGCCCGGACAGCTGCAGGTCCACGCCGTGCTTCGCCGCCTCGTACGCCTGGATCGGCTGGTGGGCCAGCAGCACCACCGGCTTGGCCGGGTCCCGGTCGCCGAGCGCCTTGCCGAAGTCCGGCCCGCCCTCGCCCAGGTCGCCGCCGCTGAGGTCGTTGACGCCGGCCAGGGTCAGCCCGCGGATCTCCAGCCGCTCGTTCTGCAGCGGCCGCATGCCCAGCCGGTCCACCTCGACCAGCCACTCCTCGGCGCCGGAGAAGTACTCGTGGTTGCCGGTGACGAAGTAGGCCCCGTCGCGGGAGGTCAGCTCGCGCAGCGGCGCGGCCTCGTCGCCCAGCTCGGTGACGCTGCCGTCGACCATGTCGCCGACGACGGCGATCATGTCCGCGCTCATGCCGTTGATCGAGCGCACGATGCGGCGGCTGTGCTCGACGCCGGTCAGCGGGCCGAGGTGGATGTCGCTGACCAGGGCGATCTTGTAGCCGTCCATGCTGCGGGGCAGCTTCGCCAGCGGGATCTGCACCCGCTTGAGCACCGGGTCGCCGAGCGCCGTCTTGACGCCGTACGCGGTGACGCCGGTCGCGGTCAGCCCCGCGAAGATCGCCGCACTGCGCGCCAGCAGCAGCCGCCGTGACGGGTCCACCGGCCCGTCCGCCTTCTCCCGGGCCGCGGTGGCGTCCGCTGCCGCACTCGATCCACCGACCTGCCCGGCGAGCGGGCCCTTGCCGGGCTGGCCCGCGCCCGTCCGCCCGGCCGGTCCGGTGATCTCGGCCGGAGGCGTGGTGCCCGCCAGACCCGGTTCCGCCAGGGCGGTCTCGACCCTCGTGGCGCCCGCGGTGGCGCTGCCCGCCACGAGCGGGCCGCCTGCGGCAGCCCCTCCTGCGGCGGTGCCGGCCTCGACGGCTCCGGCGGTTGCGGTCCCGGTCGCGGCCGGTGTGCCCGTGCTCGTGGCGGCACGATCGGGCGCGGGGCGGCGGGCCCAGACGCGGTTGGCGAGCCAGCGCGGGATCTCCAGCACCAGCAGCGTGACCAGCAGGTAGAACAGCACCGCGAGCCACATGTAGCCGACCAGCGGGATGATCCACGAGGCCTTCGCCCCGACGGCGCGCGGCACGATGAACGCGGCCAGCAGCGCCACCGCCAGCGCGAGGATCGCGGCGGTGCCGATCCGGCGGCCGCGCCGGGTCGTGGTGGTGTCCTTGACCAGCCGCTTCCACAGGTACCAGTGGATCGGGCCGACGACGATCAGCACGATGCTGAAGAACATCAGCGCTTGCAGCACGGGGTTTCCTCTCACCCGCCGGCGAAGGGCGGGAGCACGTCCACGGTCGCGCCGGACGGGATCGGCGCGCGGCGGTCGTGCCACGCTAGCCCGTCAACCAGAAAGCTGGCTGAAAGCAGCACCCGGCCCAGCGCGTGCCCGTGCGCCGCGCTGAGCTCCTTGACCAGCTGGGTGAGGTCCTGCCCTGCGGGCAACCGCTCCTCCGACACCCCGGCGGCCGCTCGTGCGCCGGCGAAATAACGCACCGTGATCAATTTTCCGACACCTCGCCCGTAGATCCGCCGAGGCTATCAGTTGATAAGTTCATTTCGCTCTCGATTCGGTGTATCAAATCGACGTCTGGTGGACACGGTGGTAGGACGAGGTCGGCCCAGCCGGGCCAGCGTGTACACGCGCCTGGAGTGGGCGCTCTCGGAACTCCACTCAAGGTTAGGCGGCCTGCCCAGTCCGCTGGAGGCTCGTGCCATCTGGGACGACATCTGGCACCTGGAGGCGCATCACTCGACCGCGCTGGAGGGCAACACGCTGGTCCTACGCGAGGTCCAGGCGCTGCTCGACCAGGGCCGGGCGGTCGGCGCGAAGCAGCTGAGCGAGTACACGGAGGTGCAGGGTTACGCCGACGCCGCTCGCTGGGTGTATCAGCAGGCACTCGATCCAGACACGTGGCATGACGGCGAGCTGCTGAACCTGCGGGAGGTGCGGCACGTGCATCACATGGCCATGACGCCGGTCTGGGACGTGTCGCCACATCCGCACGCCACGGATCGGGAGGCGCCGGGCAACTTCCGGGAGCACGACATTCATCCGTTTCCCGGCGGCATGACCCCGCCGACGTGGCCACTGGTGCCGCCACAGCTGGAGCAGTGGATTCATGACGTCAATCTCAGCGCCGACGTGCTGAAGGGGGACGCCGCACCGACGGCTCCGGTGCCCGAGGTTCTGGCCCGGCTGCACAACGGGTTCGAGCGCATCCATCCCTTCCTCGACGGCAACGGCCGAACCGGCAGGCTCCTGCTCAACCTCATCCTCGTCAGGCTCGGCTATCCGCCCGTCATCATCTTCAAGCGCCAGCGCGAGGCGTACCTGGCCGCCATGCGCCGGGCGGATCTCGGCGAGTACGGCGCTCTGGGCGAACTCGTCGCCCGGGCGATGTACGACAACCTCGTCAGGTTCATCGTCCCGAACGTGGCGGGACCGGCACGCCTGGTTCCCCTGGCCTCACTGGTGGACCGGGAGTTCAGCCTGGCGGCATTGCGGCAGGCGGCACAACGCGGCCGCCTCGAGGCCGTTCAGGGACCCGACGGGACGTGGCTCAGCTCGCGCAAGGCCGTCGACGCGTACCGCGCTGGCAGGCACACTCGTCGCCGTTCGGTCTGACGTCATCCCCCGATGGCGGACATGGGGCGGGTGGGCTGCAGGAACCTCGGGTTGTCGATGCCGTGGCCCGGCATCTTCCCCCACATGGCCTCCCGCCAGCGCTGCGCGATCTCCTCGTCCTCGGCGCCGCCCCGCAGCAGCCCGCGCAGGTCGGTCTCGCCCCGCGCGAACAGGCAGTTGCGCACCTGCCCGTCGGCGGTCAGCCGGGTCCGGTCGCAGTCGCCGCAGAACGGCCGGGTCACCGACGCGATCACGCCGACCTTCGCCGGGCCGCCGTCGACCAGCCAGGTCTCGGCGGGAGCGCCGCCGCGCGCGGCCGGGTCAGGGGAGAGGTCGAACTCGGCCGCGAGCGACGAGAGGATCTCCTCCGCGGTGACCATCTTGTCGCGGCTCCACCCGTGCTGGGCGTCGAGCGGCATCTGCTCGATGAAGCGCAGCTCGTACCCGTGCTTCAGGGCGAACCGCAGCAGCGCCGGGGCCTCGTCGTCGTTCACGCCGCGCAGCAGCACCGCGTTGAGCTTGACCGGGGTCAGCCCGGCCGCGGCCGCGCCCTCCAGGCCCTCGATGACGTCGGTGAACCGGCGGCGCAGCGCGATCGCGGCGAACCGGTCCGGGTCGATGGTGTCCAGCGAGACGTTCACCCGGTCCAGGCCGGCGTCGCGCAGCGGCACGGCCAGCCGGGCCAGCCCGATGCCGTTCGTGGTGATCGACAGCTTCGGCCGGGGCGACAGGGCCGCCGAGCCCGCGACGATCCCGACGATGCCGGGGCGCAGCAGCGGCTCGCCGCCGGTGAAGCGCACCTCCTCGACGCCGAGCCGGGTCACCGCGATGGTGATCAGCCGCAGCACCTCATCGTCGGTGAGGATCTCCGCCTTCGGCAGCCAGGGCAGGCCTTCGGGGGGCATACAGTACGAACAGCGCAGGTTGCAGCGATCCGTCAGCGAGACCCGCAGATCGACGGCGCGACGGCCGTACCGGTCGATCAGCCCAGGATGCGCGGAGGTCACTCCACGAACCTACCGCGCCGGAAACGGAATGCGTGGTCCGTGGCCACCTGGCAGGATCGCGGCCGTGCTGCTGACCCTCTCGACCACGCACTCCCCCGCCACCGACCTGGGCTTCCTGCTCGTCAAGCACCCGGACCGGGTGCACACCTTCGACCTGAGCAGCGGCACGGCCACCGTGCTCTACCCGGAGGCCACCGAGCAGCGCTGCACGGCCGCGCTTCTGGTCGAGATCGACCCGCAGCGGCTCGCCGACACGCGGGCCGACGGTCAGCAGCTCAACCAGTACGTCAACGACCGCCCGTATGCCGCCTCCAGCCTGCTCGCCGCGGCGCTGAACCGGGTGTTCCGCACCGCCGCCCGCGGGGTGTCCAAGGACCGGCCGGAGCTGGCCGCCGCGGCGATCCCGCTGGAGATCAGGGTGCCGTCGCTGCGCGCCAAGGGCGGGCTGGCGCTGGCCGAGCGCCTGTTCACGCCGCTGGGCTGGACCGTGCGCGGCACCGTGCTGCCGCTGGACCCGGCGCACCCGGAGTGGGGCGACAGCCGCTACGTCGACCTGACGCTCGCGGGCGAGCTGCGCGTGGCCGACGCGCTGAACCACCTCTACGTGCTGCTGCCGGTGCTCGACGACGCCAAGCACTACTGGGTCGCGCCCGACGAGATCGAGAAGCTGCTGCGGGCCGGTGAGGGCTGGCTGGCCGGGCACCCGGAGCGCCCGCTGATCATCCGGCGCTACCTGGCGCACAGCCGGGCGCTGGCGGCGAAGGCGGACGCGGCGCTCGCCCCGCTGGAGGAGGTGCCCGCCGACGACTCCGTCGCCGAGGGGCCCGTGGTGGAGAAGACCAAGCCGCTGAACGTACGCCGCCGCGCGGCCGTGCTCGCCGCGCTGGCCGACACCGGGGCGACCCGGGTGCTGGATCTCGGCTGCGGCGGGGGTGCCCTGCTGGGCGACCTGATCCGGGAGAAGCGCTACACCGAGATCGTCGGCGCGGACGTGTCGCCGAAGGTGCTGGAGATCGCCGAGCGCCGGCTGCGGCTCAAGCGCCTGCCCGACCGCCAGCGCACCCGGATCAGGCTGATCCAGTCGGCGCTGACCTACGTCGACGAGCGGCTGCGCGGGTACGACGCCGCGGTGCTGATGGAGGTCATCGAGCACCTCGACCCGCCCCGGCTGCCCGCGCTGTGCGCCGCGGTGTTCGGCGACGCCAAGCCCGGCGCGGTCGTGGTGACCACGCCGAACGTCGAGTACAACGTCCGCTACGAGGGCCTGGCCGAGGGCGGGCACCGCCACGACGACCACCGCTTCGAGTGGACCCGCGCCGAGTTCACCGCCTGGTGCGACCAGGTCGCCGCCGAGTACGGCTACACCTACGCGCTGCGCGACGTCGGTGACGCCGACCCGGACGTCGGCCCGCCGACCCAGCTCGCCCTGTTCACGAAGACCGACCCGCAGACCGCCACCGAGGAGGTGCCCGCATGACCGAGCGTGAGGAACCGACCGCCGCCGAGCAGGCGGAGCCCACCGCCGCCGCCGAGCGGCACGGGCCGACCCCGGACCTGGCCGTGGCGGCCGCCCGGCCGACCTCCGGCAGCACCGTGGTGACCCTGCCCGAGCTGTCGCTCGTGGTGCTCGTGGGCATCTCCGGGTCGGGCAAGTCCACCTTCGCCCGGCGGCACTTCCTGCCCACCCAGGTGCTGTCCAGCGACGCCTTCCGGGGCCTGCTCGCCGACGACGAGAACGACCAGTCCGCGACGAAGGACGCCTTCGAGGTGCTGCACCTGGTCGCGGGCAAGCGGCTGGCGGCGGGGCGGCTCACCGTGGTCGACGCGACCAACGTGCAGCAGCACGCCCGCGCCGCGCTGGTCGAGGTGGCCAAGGCGCACGACGTGCTGCCGGTGGCGATCGTGGTGGACACCCCGGAGCCGATCTGCTGGGAGCGCACGCAGGCCCGGCCGGACCGCACGTTCGGCCGCGAGGTGCTGCGGCGCCAGCACCGTGACCTGCGGCACTCGCTGAGCCGGCTGGCCCGGGAGGGCTTCCGCAAGGTGTTCGTGGTCAAGGACCCCGACGCGGTCGAGCTGCGGTACGAGAAGCTGTTCAACGACCGCACCGAGCTGACCGGACCGTTCGACCTGGTCGGTGACGTGCACGGCTGCCGGGCCGAGCTGGAGCAGCTGCTCGCCGCGCTGGGCTGGGAGCTGACCCGCGACGACTCGGGACGGGCGGTGGACGCGAGCCACCCCGCGGGGCGCACCGCGGTGTTCGTCGGCGACCTGGTGGACCGCGGTCCGGACTCCCCCGGCGTGCTGCGCCTGGTGATGAACATGATCGCGGGCGGCCGGGCGCTGTGCGTGTCCGGCAACCACGAGCACAAGCTGCTGCGCCATCTGCGCGGGCGGCAGGTCAAGCTCACCCACGGCCTGGCCGAGACCGTGGCGCAGCTCGAAACCGACCCGGTCGACGGCCTGGCGCCGTTCCTGGACGGGCTGATCAGCCACTACGTGCTGGACGGCGGCCGGCTGGTCGTCGCGCACGCGGGCCTCAAGGAGGCCTACCACGGGCGTGCCTCGGGCCGGGTGCGCTCCTTCGCGATGTACGGCGACACCACGGGCGAGACCGACGAGTTCGGCCTGCCCGTGCGCTACCCGTGGGCGCAGGAGTACCGGGGGCGCGCGATGGTCGTCTACGGGCACACGCCCACCGTCGTGCCGGAGTGGGTCAACAACACCATCTGCCTGGACACCGGCTGCGTGTTCGGCGGCAAGCTCACCGCGCTGCGCTACCCCGAGCGCGAGCTGGTCGAGGTCGCCGCGGCCGCGCAGTACTACGCGCCCGCCCGGCCGCTGCAGGCCGCACCGGCGCCCGACCGCGCGGCGGGTGCGCTGCGCCTGTCCGAGGTCACCGGGCGGCGGCATGTGCAGACGCCGTACGGCACCGTCACCGTGCCCGCCGAGCACTCCGCGGCGGCACTGGAGGTGATGAGCCGGTTCGCGGTGGACCCGCGCTGGCTGCTGTGGCTGCCGCCGACCATGGCGCCGTCGTCGACGTCCGCCGTGGACGGCTTCCTGGAGCACCCCGCCGAGGCGCTGGCCGACCTGCGCGCCGCCGGGGTGGACCGGGTGGTCTGCGAGGAGAAGCACATGGGCTCCCGCGCGGTGGTGCTGGTCTGCAAGGACGCGGCGGTCGCCGCCAAGCGCTTCGTCGACGACGGCGCCACCGGCGTGATCTACACGCGTACCGGGCGGCCGTTCTTCGCGCCGGAACGCACCGAGCAGCTGCTGGCGAAGGTGCGCGAAGCGGTCGACGCGGCCGGGCTGTGGGAGGAGCTGGGCACCGACTGGCTGCTGCTCGACTGCGAGCTGCTGCCCTGGTCGGCCAAGGCGCAGACGCTCATCCACCAGTACGCCGCCGTCGGCACGGCCGGCCGCGCCGCGCTGCCCGCCGCGCTCGACGTGCTCGACGCGGCCGCCGCCCGCGGGCTGGATGTCGTGGCACAGCGCGACCGGCTGGCCGGATCCCTGCGCGACGTGCACGCCTTCACCGACGCCTACCGCCGGTACGTCGCCCCGACCGACGGGATCGCCGGCATCACGCTGGCGCCGTTCGCGGTGCTGGCGGCCGAGGGGAGGTCGTTCACCGACGCCGACCACGGCTGGCACCTGTCCGTCGCGGACCGGCTGGTCGCGGCCGATCCGGTGACCTTCACCCCGACCCGCCGCCTGGTCCTCGACCTGACCGCCGACGCCTTCGACGCCGCGGTCGCGCAGGCGACGGACTGGTGGCTCGCGCTCACCGGCTCCGGCGGCGAGGGCATGGTCGTGAAGCCGTACGCGGGCCTGTCCGTACGCGGCGCGAAGGGCCTGGTGCAGCCCGGCGTGAAGTGCCGGGGCCGGGAGTACCTGCGCATCATCTACGGCCCCTCCTACACCGAGCCGGACCAGCTCGCCCGGCTGCGCCAGCGCAGGCTCGGCCGCAAGCGCGCCCTGGCCCTGCGCGAGCACGGCCTCGGTCTGGCCGCCCTGGACACCGTCGGCCGCGACGGCCCGCTCTGGCGCGTCCACGAACTCGTCTTCGCCATCCTCGCCAGCGAGTCCGAACCCACCGACCCCCGCCTCTAGGAGTCCTTGGCTGCAGTTTCAGGGAAACCGCAGCCAAGGCCCCGGCCGAACCGACACTTTCCCCGAAACTGCGGCCTGCCGTGGCGACGCGCGGCGAGGGGTCAGGGGAGGAGGGCGAGGCAGGCGGTGGTGGTGTCGCGGACGCCGGGGGCGAAGGCGGGGCCGAAGAGGGCCGTGTGGAGCAGGTACATGGAGAGCTGGTGCAGGGGCGTGCGCTCGTGCCAGCCGTCGGCGGGCGGCCATGCCTCGGCGTACGCGGCCAGGATCCGGTCCAGGTGCGGCGCGCCGCCCCACAGGCGCAGGTAGGCCAGGTCCGTCTCGCGGTGGCCGCCGTGCGCCGCCGGGTCGACGAGCCAGCAGCGCCCGTCCGCGCCCCAGAGCAGGTTGCCCGTCCACAGGTCGCCGTGGATGCGCGCGGGCGGCTCGTCGCCGCCCAGCCGGTCCAGGCCCGCGATCACCCGTTCCACCCGCGTGACGTCGGCCGGCTCCAGCGCGCCCCGGTCCACCGAGAGCTTCAGGTACGCGCCCAGCCGGCGCTCGGCGTACCACACGTGCCACGGCCCCTGGCCGGGCGTGTTGTCCATGGGTGCGGAGCCGTGGAACCCGGGCCACGGCGCGCCGAACGCGGGCGCCCCGGCCCGGTGCAGCCCGGCCAGCGCCCGCCCGAACTCCTCGGCGGCGCGCGCCGTCGGCTGCCCGTGCTCGATCCAGGCCATGCCGAGCAGGTCGGGCGTGTCGACGAGCACCTCCGGCACGGCGACCGTGCCGGTCTCGGCGAGCCAGCGCAGCCCGTGCGCCTCGGCGGCGAAGAACCCGTCCGGGGCCTGCCCGCCGGCTTCCGGCCACGTCTTGGTGAAGATCGACTCACCGTCGTCGAAGGTGAGCCTGCTGGTGTGGCAGATCGACCCGCCGTCCACCGGCGTCTCCCGGATCCGCTGGTGGTGCAGGAACGTCGGCAGCAGGTGCGGGTGCGTACGCAGGTAGGCCAGATCCACGGTTCCCATTCTGGGCCGCGCCCGGCCGCGTGGTTAAGAAGGGCACCTTCTACAACGCATAGCGTTAAGAAGGTGCCCTTCCTTTCAGGGGACGGGCCAGGGGTGGATGCTGCTGGGTGGGACGGCGCGGTCGAGGGCGTCGGTCAGCAGGTGGGCCAGGGAGTACGCCGGGTCGGCGTGCAGGGCGCGGTCCAGGGCCGCGGTAGCCAGCACGCCGTTGCCGCCGCGCCAGGCGCACCAGGCCAGCAGGGTGGCGGGCGGGGCGACCAGCGCGGGCTCGGCGCGGCGGGTCAGGTCCAGCCAGAGGTCGAGCTGCCAGCCCTCGGCGTCGGTGCGCTGCCAGGCGTGGTCGCGGCAGCGCAGGTCGTGCAGCAGCACGGTGAGCCAGGCCGCCTCGTCGTCGTCGAGCCGCCCGCCCGCCTCGGCACCGTGCAGCGCGGCCTCGACCGCGGTCTCCCCCGCCGTCACGAGCGCCCGGTCGCCGCCGTCGGCCAGCAGCGCCTCGAGGCGGTCCTCGGCCCGGTCCACGGCCTGGGCCATGGCGACCGCGGCGAGCCCGCCGACCGGCTGGACCCGGCGTTCGACGGTGGCCCGGTCGGGGAGGGCGACGAGTCCCTCGTACGTCGCGATGGCCGCGGCGGCCGTGGTGCTCGGGTCGAACGGGGCGCCCTCCGGCGGCGTGCAGCGATCGCACTGCAGGCAGTGGTACCGGTCGCCGGCCTGCAGCAGCACCTCCCGGACGTGGTAGCCGCGGCCGTCGAGCGCGTCGGCCGCGTGCCGGGCGGCGTCGGCCGCCCCGGTGTCGGGGCCGTAGCCGACGACCACGACCGAGCCGACCGCGGCGCGTCCCCGGCCCGCGGCGGCGAGCACCTGCGCGAAGCGGCGTACCGTCTCGGTACGGGGCGCGGCAAGGTCGGCGCGGGCCGCGACGGCGATGCGGTTGCCGCGCAGACCCATCACGACAGTGCTGTCGGCCGGATGGAAACCGAGCAGGTAGGGCACGTATCCGAGCAGGTCGGCGCGCTCGGTGAGGGTGTAGGCCGGGGTGTCGGTGGTCATGCGGGCAGCCTCGCCGCCGAGGCCGCCCGGCGACAGCCATGATCATCAACCTGTGGACGACACGCCGGTCTGTCCACAGGACCGGGGGAGGTGCGATGCCCGCGTACGCCGCGTTGGTGCTGGCCGGAGGGGCCGGCCGCCGGATGGGCGGTGCCGCCAAGCCGCTGCTGCCCGTCGGCGGGGTGCCGATGCTGCGGCGCGTGCTGGACGCCGTCGCCGACGCCCGCCCGCTGATCGTGGTGGGGCCGCCGGAGCTGGCCGGTGAGCTGCCCGAAGGCGCCGTGCTGACCCGCGAGGACCCACCGGGCGGCGGCCCGGTCGCGGCGGTCGCCGCCGGAGCCGCGTCCCTGCCACCGGACGGCCTGGTCCTGCTCGTCGCTTCGGACCTGCCCTTCCTGACCCCGGCCGCCGTCGCCGCCCTCGCCGCCGGACTCAGCGGGCCTGCCGCCGAGGGCCATGCCGTCGAGGGCCATGCCGTCGAGCGCCATGCCGTCGAGGGCCATGCCAACGAGGGACGTGCCACCGGGAGCGACCGCCCCGCCGACGGGCCGGACGTGGCACTGTTCGTCGACGACGACGGGCGGGCGCAGCACCTGTGCGCGATGTGGCGCATCGGCGCGCTGCGGGCGGCGCTGCCCGAGCGGCCGCACGGCGCGTCCATGCGGGCCGTGCTGGACGGCGTGGACGTGGCGCGAGTCCGGTGGACCGGTGCCGGCCCACCGCCATGGTATGACTGCGACACCCCCGACGAGCTGCGGCGGGCCGAGTCCGTCGACGGGGCGCCGCCTGGCCCCGGCGGTGCGGAGCCCGCCCGCACAGACCGGACACCGCCGAGCCGCGGCGGTGCGCGACCAACCGAGGAGCTGTCGTGACCGTGGACCTGCATGACTTCACCGAGGCGGCCTGCGCCGAGCTCGGCGTGCCGCGCGCCGACGTGGACGTCACGATGATCCTGGACCTGGCCCGTGACGTCGCGCACAACACGGTGCGGCCGGGGGCGCCGGTCGGTGCGTACCTGCTGGGTCTGGCGGTCGGCCGGGGCGGCGAGCCGCGGGAGCTGGCGGCCCGCCTGAGCGCGCTGGCGCAGCGCCTCGGCCAGGAACAGGCCTCCTGACCGACCACGGCAGCTCTCCCTGGCGATCGACGGATATCACGCCGATCGCCGGGTTCCGCGGTCAAAAGGCCGACTACGCGAACAGGTTTCCGATCGGTAGTGTCTCGGTGACAGAGAAACATGGTTTGTCCGTCGGCACCCCGGGATAAGCCAGGCTCGACGAGGAGGCGTGCCGATGTCGGAACTGTCCAACCCCGGCCTTGCGGAGGCCGAGCTGCTCGACGAGCCGACCACCGCCGATCTGCGGGCCAAGGTCGCCGAGGCGTGGCGCGAGTTCGCCCGCGCCCTCGCCGGCGTGCTGCCCGTGCTGCCCGCAGGCAGCGAGCTGGAGCTCGCGCTGGACCCGACGGCGTCGGGCACCGGTTCGGCCGTGTACGGCGTGAGCGTGGAGCACCTGGAGGACGGCACGCTGCAGGCGCGGGCGGTCAGCAACGCGAACCTGCCCGAGGGCTTCCGGCTGGAGCGGCCCGCGATCGCCGCGATGGTCGCGCTGGGCTGGTCGCCGCCCGGCGTGGTGGCCGGCTCCCGGGAGAACTTCGGCATGACCGGCCAGCCCGAGGCGCTGGCCGGCATCATCACCCGCACCCTGCGCGACGTGTACGGCGCACCCCACCCGGCGTTCCTGGTCTACGAGGCGCACGACCGCGAGGAGGAGCCCGTCGCCATCGACCCGCTGGGCACCGCGCGGCACGAGTCCACCGTGGACGCGTTCCTACCGTCCATCGACGCCCTGGACGCGAGCGGGCTGGACCTGGCCGACCGGGTGCGCATCGTGGTGTCCGCGATGCTGAAGACCGACCCGGAGGCGCTGCAGGTCGACGGCGACGGTGACATCGGCATCCGGGCCGGTTCGGCGATGGTGTTCGTCCGCGTACGCGAGAACCCGCCGCTGATCGACGTGTTCTCGCCGGTGCTGACCGACATCGAGCCGAGCGAGAAGCTGTTCGTGAAGCTGTCCGAGCTGACCAACCGCATGCCGATCGGCCGCCTCTACTGCACCGCGGGCACCGTCTGGGCGTCGATCCCGGTGTTCGGCCGCGACTTCCAGGCCAGCCATCTGGCGCTGGCGATCCAGGTCATGACGGGCCTGGCCGACGAGCTGGACGACCGGCTGCACGGCGAGTTCGGCGGCAAGCGCTTCTTCGGCGAGGGCGACAAGCCCGCCGGCAACCCCTCTTCGGAGACCCGCATCGGGCAGTACCTGTAGCCCACTGCGAGCGAAGCTCCGTTCCCGCGGCACCGGCCGCCGGAACGGAGCTTCGTTCATGCCGTCCGTCAGAGCAGGACGCGCGCCAGCGCGGGGCCGGGAGCCGCCAGCGGGGTCGCCACCGCGACGGTGTCGCCGACGATCCACAGGGTGTCCCCGACGACCAGCGAGCGGCGTGGGTAGGCCGGCTCGCCCCCGGTCACCTCGCCGATCTTCTCCAGCCGGTCGGCGCCCACCCGGTAGACCAGCGCGCCCGCCCGGTGGTCGCCGTCGTAGGCGGCGTAGGGCACGACCAGCATCCGGGTGTCGGGCCAGTACAGGAACGCGTGCGGGTCGTGCTCGGCCTCGCTCCAGCCGTGCGGGATCTTCTCCTGGTCAAGCCGCTTCGGGTCGGCCCCGCCGACGTCGAACAGCGACACCTGCAGGCCGGTGACGCGGCCCTGGCCGGTCGCGTCCTGCCCGACGCCGAGCAGGCGGCCCCCGTCGAGCGGGTGCAGGTAGCTGCTGTAGCCGGGGATCTTCAGCTCGCCGGTGAGCCGCGGGCGCGCGGGGTCGCTCAGGTCCACGGCGTAGAGCGGGTCGGTCTGCCGGAAGGTCACCACGTAGCCGACCGGACCGAGGAAGCGCACCGCGTAGATCCGCTCGCCCTTGCCCAGGCCGCCCAGCTTGCCGACCGGGCGCAGCTGCCCGCCGTCGCGGCGCAGGGTGTACACGGTGGACTCGCTGCGTGCCGTGCTCTCCCACGGCCGGCCCGTGGTGGTGGCGGCGCGCAGCACGCCGTCGTGCTCGCTGAGCGAGTACTGGTTGAGCAGCCAGCCGGGCACGCTGCCGGAGGCGGCGAAGACGGGCCGCGTCCCGGTGACGTCGAACTGGTAGAGCTCGGTGCGCCCGGAGGCCTGCTCGCCGCGCCAGCGCTCGTCGTGGGCCAGGTAGAGGTGCGGGCCGTTGCCGTAGACGGTCTCGGCGTCGGCCAGCACGCCGACGGGCAGGCCGTCGCCGAGCTGCGGCCGGTTCAGGTCGAAGCTGAGCACGGTCACCGTCGAGGTGCCGCTGAAGCGATCCGGCCGGCTCACGTCGCCGCAGTCCAGCCGCCCGGCGACGCCCTCGCTGGTGTACGCGGGCAGCCAGCTCTCCAGCGGGCTCCGGTCGATGATCTTCCGGTTGGCGGCGAGGCGCTCGGCGTCGGTCGACATCTCCCGCCACGGGAAGTCGATGCGCGGCTGCGACGACACCACGACCCGGGCGACGCCGCCGACGAGGCGCGCGTCGGTGAGCTGGGCGCCGATCTCGTATGTCCCGGTGATCCGCGGCGGGCCGGCCAGGTCCACCAGGCGCACCCGGGTCGAGGAGGGGCTGATCCGCGACGCGCCCGCGGCGTCGGCCAGACCTCGGCCGACGCCCCAGCTCCGGCTCAGCACGAGCGCCCGGTCGCCCTGCAGGAAGAGCTGGTGGGAGCCGTGGCCGACGTGCAGCGAGCCGGTGACCAGCCTGGTCGCCGGATCGATGACGCGCAGGGTCTCGCCGAGCACGGTGACGATGCGCCGGCCGTCGGTCTTGACGATGTCCGGCTCGTCCACCCCGGCCTCGTGCGTGTTGGTGCC
This sequence comes from Catellatospora sp. NPDC049609, assembly GCF_040675365.1. Classification (NCBI taxonomy): domain Bacteria; kingdom Bacillati; phylum Actinomycetota; class Actinomycetes; order Micromonosporales; family Micromonosporaceae; genus Catellatospora; species Catellatospora sp. NPDC049609. Next base: position 58,621 of record NZ_JBFAOU010000027.1, read on the forward strand.
GGAGTGGGCGGGCGCCCCCTTGTCGGACAGCTCCGCGCGCCCGGCCGCCGGCATTCCTCCGTCGGTCGCCCACAGGTATCCGCCGAAGTCGAACCCCCAGGGCCGGACCGCGGCCTTGGCGGCGGCGCGCACCGAGGCCAGCAGCTCGTCGCAGGACGCGTACGCCACCAGCCGCAGCTCCGGCGCGGGGCCGGAGACGGGCCCGGCGGTGGGGCCGGGCTTCGAGGCGCTCTCGGTCACCGTGCAGCCCGCCAGGAGCAGCGCCGCGGCCACACACAGCACACTTCGTCTCATGCCCGGGTTCGACGCCGCGCGGGCGCCCACGGCTCCCTCGGCGGGCGCGGCGTCAGTCCACGAGCCGGGAGAGCACGATCATGCTGCGGGTGCTGGTGATGAAGGGCTCGGCCCGCAACCGCTCCAGCGCCTGCTCGAGATGGGAGATGTCGGCCGCGCGCAGGTGCACCAGCGCGTCGGCCTCCCCCGAGACGGTGTACGCCCCGACGACCTCCGGGTGGCGGCGGGTGGCCTGGGTGATCTGCGCGGGCGTGGTGCGCCCGGTGCAGAACAGCTCGACGAAGGCCTCCGTGCCGCCACCCACCGCCGCCGGGTCGACGACGGCGGTGAACCCCTTGATGACGCCGCCGGAACGCAGCCGGTCGACCCGCCGCTTGACCGCCGGAGCCGACAGCGACACCACCGAGCCGATCTCGGCGTACGTGGTGCGCGCGTCGCTCAGGAGCGCGGCGATGATCCGCTGGTCAACGTCGTCCAACTGCACTAACCGAGCGTAGCGAGGTCGCTGATCAACACGTTCGACGGCACGGGTCCGTCGTTCTCGACGCGGCGCAGGTACCACTTCTGCTGCGGTGAGCGGTTCTGGTTGAACTGCCAGTTGCCGCGCGGGCTGATGACCTGGCCGACGCTCGACAGCAGCGAGTTGACCCGCGGCGGGGTCACCGTGTCGTCGCCGGCGAGGGTCAGCGCCTGGTCCAGCACCGCGGCGGCGTCGTAGGCCGCGACGACGTAGGCGGTGGGGGTGCGCTGGTACTTCGCCTGGAACTGCGAGGAGAAGTCGTGGTTGGCCAGGTTGTTCAGGTCGGCGGAGTACTGCATCGCCGTGTACAGGCCCCGGCCGCCGGTGCCGAGCGCTTCGAGCGCGACGCCCTCGGACACGGTGCCGGGCGCGTACATCGGGACGGCGGCCAGCGAGCTGCGCTGGGCCGCCAGCGCCTGCTTGAAGGCGACGATGTGCGTGCTGGGCAGGTTGAGGAAGATCGCCCGCGGGTTCTGGTTGGCGATCTGGCTCGCGTACTGCGCGAACTCGGCGGTGGTGGGCTTGATGCCGGCCCGGACCGTGATCGGGTTCTGGCTGCCGGTGCCGTAGACGCTCTGGAAGGTCGACATCAGCTCGTTGGTCGTGTTGCCGCCGACGCCGATCAGGCTGATCCGGCTGCCGCCCATGCGGCGGCGCAGGTAGGAGGCGATGGCGCGGGCCGGCTCGTCGCCGAGGAAGGCGGTGCGCCAGATGAAGTTCGAGCTGGGCATGCCGGACGGGGTCGCGTGCGTGGCCAGCAGCGGGACCTTCGACTCCTCGACCTTGTCGCGGACCGCGGGCAGCAGGTCGGGGTTGGCCACCCCGGCGACCGCCAGCACGTGCTGGTCGAGCAGGCGGCCCAGCGCGTCGGCGCCCGCCTTGACGGACTCGCCCTCGTCCTCGACGACGACCTGGACCTGCCGGCCGCCGAGCATGCCGTTGTGCAGGTCGAGGTAGAGCCGGAAACCGAGCTCGAGATCGGCGCCGACGTTCTTGTTGGCTCCGGTGGCGGGGACGAGCAGACCGATGCTGACGCCGCTGCGGCTGGGCGGCGTCGCGGTGCTGGAGCAGGCGGCGAGCCCACCGGTCGCGCCGGCGACACCGACACCGGCCAGCAGACGAAGCAGCCTGCGACGGTCAAGCCCGTCCAATGTGTCCTCCAGAGTGACGTCGGCCGAACACGGATTCGGGGGTGCGGCCGTCGGGGGATGTCGCCGAACGATGTGAGCACGTGGTCTTTTGACCCACTGAGGCGTTCTACCGTGTCCTGGGACTCCCGTCAATGATCAACATTGGGGGTGGTCCCGCGATCTAGGATGGTGGGGTTCGACGCCTGAGGAGGTCCGCGTGAGCCAGCAGCAGCCCGAGGAGAAGAGCGTGGTGGTCGTCGGTCCCGACGGCCGCCCGATCGGCACCGTGGAGGTGAACGCGGACGGTGCCACCGGCCGCGAGGACGACCCGAGCCGCCTGATCGAGCAGCCGGCCAAGGTGATGCGCATCGGCAGCATGATCAAGCAGCTGCTGGAGGAGGTGCGCGCCGCGCCCCTGGACGAGGCGGGCCGCAACCGCCTGGTCGAGATCCACCGGCGCTCCGTCGACGAGCTGGAGGACGGCCTGTCCCCGGAGCTGCGCGACGAGCTGGAGCGCATCTCGGTGCGCTTCACCGAGGGCACGACCCCGTCCGAGGCCGAGCTGCGCATCGCGCAGGCGCAGCTGGTCGGCTGGCTGGAGGGCCTGTTCCACGGCATCCAGGCCGCCCTGGTGGCGCAGCAGATGGCCGCCCGCATGCAGCTGGAGCAGATGCGCAACATGCCCGCCCTGCCGCCCGGCACGCACGGCGAACCCGGCAAGACGACCAGTACCGGGCAGTACCTCTGAACCTGCTTTGCTCTGCACACAAATACGCACGTGCGTATTTGTGTGCAGAGCAAAGCGAGTTGAGCGGGTGCCTCCCCGCCGCCCGCGCGGCAGCGGGGACGCCGCCCCTCAGCCTTCTCGCTTGAGAAGTTCGTCCAGATAGACGGCCACGCCGTCACGGTCGTTGGACAGGGTCACCTCATCGGCCAGCGCGAGCACCTCGGGGTGCGCGTTGGCCACCGCGACCCGGTGCCCCGCCCACAGGAACATCGGGATGTCGTTGGGCATGTCCCCGAAGACGAGCACGTCGGCGGGGTCGATGCCCAGCTCGGCGGCGACGACGGCCAGGCCGCTCGCCTTGTCCACGCCGGGCGGGGTCACCTCGACCCAGCCCAGCCCCGAATGGGTGAACACGGCCGTCTCCGGCGGGACGATCTCCCGCGCCGTACGCAGCAGCGTGTCCGAGTCGGTGTCGTCGGTCTTCACGAACGCCTTGATCACGTCGTAGCAGAGCGACTCCTCGCGCGGCCGGGTGACCAGGTCGTCCGGGTAGGGCCAGTCCGTGACGTCGTCGCCCCACAGCGGCGAGCGCGGCGCGTCGAGCACCTCGACCAGCAGCTTCACCGGCCCGAGCCGGGCCTCCAGCGCGCTCACCATCCCGGCGACCACCGGGCCGGGCAGCCGCGCGTCGCGCATCACCCGCGGCGCCGACGGGTCCCGCAGGTCGAGCACCCGCCCGCCGCCGCCGAGCACGAGCAGGTCGGCGTGCGGCAGGTCGATCCGGCTCAGCTCCTCCAGCCGGGGCCCACGGCCGGTCGCCCCGACGATGGGGATCCCGGCCGCGCGCACCCGGTCGAAGACGGCGTGGGTGAACCCGCTGACGGTCTCGTCGGACCGCACGACCGTGCCGTCCAGGTCGGTGGCGACCAGCTTGGGCAGGCGGACCGGGCGCAGCGTGGCGCTGCGCGGCTCCGCCTGCCGCACGACATCGCGTTCCGGCACCTCGGTGTGCCCCGAACCCCCGTGGTCGGGCACGCCGCTCAGGACCCTGCCTTGACGGGCTCCAGCACGTCACGGCCGCCCACGAACGGCTGCAGCGCCTTGGGCACCCGCACCGAGCCGTCCGGCTGCTGGTGCTGCTCCAGCAGCGCCACCAGCATGCGGGTGGTGGCCAGGGTGCCGTTGAGCGTCGCGGCGGTGTGGGTCCGGCCGTCGGCGTCGCGGAAGCGGGTGTTCAGGCGCCGGGCCTGGAACGTGGTGCAGTTCGAGGTCGAGGTGACCTCCATGTACCGGCTCTGCGTCGGCAGCCACGCCTCGCAGTCGAACTTGCGCGCCGCCGACGAGCCGAGGTCGCCCGCGGCCACGTCGATCACCCGGTACGCCAGCTCCAGCTTGCCGAGCATCTCCTCCTCCCACGCCAGCAGGCGCAGGTGCTCCTCGGCCGCCTGGGCCGGGTCGCAGTAGGAGAACATCTCGACCTTGTCGAACTGGTGCACCCGGATGATGCCGCGGGTGTCCTTGCCGTACGAGCCGGCCTCCCGGCGGAAGCAGCTCGACCAGCCGACGTAGCGCTGCGGCCCGGCGGCCAGGCTCAGGATCTCGTCCTTGTGGTACGCCGCGAGCGGCACCTCGCTGGTGCCGACCAGGAACAGGTCGTCGGCGGGCAGGTGGTAGACCTCGGCCGCGTGCGAGCCCAGGAAGCCGGTGCCCTCCATCGACTCCGGCTTGACCAGCACCGGCGGGATCATCGGGGTGAAGCCGGCCTCGACCGCCTGCCACAGGCCCATCTGCAGCAGCCCGAGCTGCAGCAGCGCGCCCACGCCGGTCAGGTAGTAGAACCGGGCGCCCGACACCTTCGCGCCGCGCTCGGTGTCGATCGCGCCGAGCAGCTCGCCCAGGGCCAGGTGGTCGCGCGGGTCGGCGAGCTCCGGCCGCTCCCCGACCTCGCGCAGCACGACGTAGTCGTCCTCGCCGCCGCCGGGGGCGCCCTCCTGCACCACGTTCGCGATCGCGAACTGGGCGTCGCGCAGCGCGGCCTCGGCGTCGTTGACCGCGGCCTCGGCGGCCTTCACCGCGGCCGAGAGGTCCTTGGTGCGCGCGAGCAGCGCGGCCTTCTCGTCGCCGGCCGCCTTCGGCATCAGCTTGCCGAGCTGCTTCTGCTCCGCCCGCAGCGCCTCGAAGGACGCGACCGCCGAGCGCCGGGACTCGTCGGCGCGCAGCAGGTCGTCGACGGCGTCGACGGAGTCGCCGCGCAGCCGCTGGCTGGCTCGTACGGTGTCGGGGTCCTCACGGAGCAGACGCAGATCAATCACGTCGAAAAGCGTACCGGCCCGCGTTCGGAGCTTCGCGTCAGTATTGCCGTAAGAACGGCGCGGCGGTGGTGACCGTCAATTCGAGGTCGCCCGGCTCGTGGTCGTCGGGCTCGTCGGGGCCGTCCGCGACCCGGTCGATGCCCGGCCGGTGGGCGGGCTCCCGGCGGTGGGCGGCCAGCAGCGCGAGCCCGAGCAGCGCGACGGCCGCCAGCGCCGCCCAGACGCCGCGCCCGAGCTGCGTGGTGTAGAGCTCCAGCGCCTCGGGCTCGACCGCCCAGAACTGGGCGACCTCGCGGACCTGGGTCAGCGCGGCCGCCGCGGCGGCGACCACCGCGAACAGCGCGGCGGCGACACCCATGCCGGCCACCCGGCCCGCGCCGCCGCCCGGCGAGCAGGACGCGCTCGACGGCATCGACCCGGCTATCGACGTGGTCGTCAACAACGCCG
>NZ_JBFAOU010000028.1:0-61459 GCF_040675365.1 Catellatospora sp. NPDC049609
GGTCGCGGCGGCCGGCCGCCGCGACCGGCGGCACACCGTGGTGCTCGCGGTGCTGCTGGTGGTGCTGGTCGGGCTGGTCGCCTGGCAGACCGTGCGCATCGAGCAGCTCGGCACCGCGCTGGAGCGTGCCGACGACCGGCTCAGCCGTCTGCAGCAGGAGGACAAGGGCCGCATCGACGCGGCCGAGTCCCGGCTGGGCGCGCTGGAGAAGGAGGTCGGCGGGGCGTTCAATGTGGAGAAGATCGCCGCCGCGGCACTGCCCAGCGTCTTCCGGGTCGAGGCGGACCGCTCCATCGGCACCGCGTTCGCGGTCGGGCCGAAGGCCGACGACGGCGGCACGAACCTGTTCACCAACTACCACGTGGTCGAGGACCTGTGGAAGAAGGGTGGGCGGACGGTGGAAATCACGCGCGCCGGGCAGCGTTTCGATGCGAAGATCCTCCGCGTCGACAAGGTCCGTGATGTGGCCCACCTGCACACCACGGCGAAGTTCACCGGCCTCGCCGTGGCCAAGACCCCGGCGAAGCCGGGTCAGCAGATCGTCGTCGTGGGCGCCCCGCTGGGCCTCACCGACACCGTCACCAGCGGCGTCGTCAGCGCCATCCGCGAGTCCGGCTACGAGGCCGGCCCGATGGTGCAGTTCGACGCCGCGATCAACCCCGGCAACTCGGGCGGCCCGGTGATCAACGGGCAGCACGAGGTGGTCGGGATCGCCGTCGCCGGATACCTGGAGGCGGAGGGCCTCGGCCTCGCCATCCCCATCAGCGACGCCTGCAAGCGTTTCGACATCTGCTGACCGGAACCCCCTTCGGCTCGGCGAGCGCCACCCATCACGGAGGAAGAGAACATATGACCCACCCCGCGTCCCCGGCCGACGAGGCCACCGCGCCGGCTCCGGCCGCGCAGGAGCCCGCCGCCGCGGCGACCGCAGCCCTGCCCGTCGCGGCACCCGCCGCGACCGCGCCGCAGGCCCCGGCCGCCGCGCCGGTGCCCGCCCAGGCGGCACCGACCGCCGCGTACCCGGCCGCGCCCCAGCAGGCGTACCCGGCCGCGCAGCCGGCCTACGTCGCCGCGCCCCAGGCGGGCTACCCGGCCGCACCGCAGGCCGCCTACCCGGCCGCGCCGCAGCAGGCGTACCCGGCTGCCCAGCAGCAGGCATACCCGGCCGGATACGCCCCCGTCCCGGCGCAGCCCGAGGGCTACCCGGTCTCGGCGGTGCCGGTGTCGGCGTACCCGACCTCGGGTTACCCGGGCTACCCGGCCGCCGTGCCCGCGGCGCCCAAGAAGTCGAAGGCCACCCTGGTGCTGGCCGTCGCCACCGGCCTGCTGGTGCTCGCGACCGGCGTGATGACCACCCTGTTCGTCATGAAGTCGGGCGAGCTGAGCGACACCAAGGCCACGCTGACCCAGCAGGTCGCCGACCGCGACAAGACGATCGCGGGCAAGGACAGCGAGCTGACCTCCAGCAAGGGCCAGCTGGAGTCGACCAAGGACGAGCTGGAGAAGTCCAAGCAGGACCTCGAGGGCGTGCAGAACGAGAACAAGGCCATGGTCAGCTGCCTCGACAAGCTGGACGCGTTCTTCAGCGCGCCGAGCGAGGCCAAGGGCAAGGCGATGGACAAGGCCTGCAAGGCCTACCTCTGAGCCAGGCCGCATCCGTGATCGAAGCTCCGGTCGTGCTGCTCCCGCAGCGTGGCCGGAGCTTCGGCCTGTATGAGGTCAGCGCTGCTCGGTGCGGCGCAGCGGGAGCGAGGAGACACCGACCGGCGGCAGGCCCGCGGTGGAGGCCAGCAGCGTGCACCAGGCCGTGACGTGCCCTTCGAGGTGCAGGTCCAGCGGCGTCCAGGAGGCGCGCAGCTCCAGGTCGGTGGTGGGCGGGCCGTCGGCGGCGAGCGCCCCGAAGCGGCTGGAGATGGTCTGGGTCACCGTGCCGCCGATCGCGGCGTAGCCGGAGCTGTGCGCGTCGAGCGCGTCCACCAGCCAGCTCCAGCCCACCTGGGGCAGCAGCGGGTCGGTGGCCAGCTCCGGCTCCAGCTCCGCGGTGACGTACGTGACCAGCCGGGTGTCGCCCTCCCACGCCTCGTGGCCCGCCGGGTCGTGCAGCAGGATGAGCCGCCCGGTGGTGACCTCCTCGCCGCGGCGCAGCACGGTCGCGCCGAGGGCGAACGCGTAGGGGGCGAGCCGGCTGGGCGCCGGCACCTCCTCCAGCGCGATCTCGTCCCGGGGGTGGGCGGCACGCAGCGCGGTGACGGCGCGCGTGAACGTCTCGGGGAGTACGGTCGTGAGCGCCATAGCCGTACCCTAGGGGGCCACGGGACCGTTGTCCCGCTTCGGCGCGCCGATACGGCTCACATCAACGCCACCCGTTCGGCGGTCTTCTTCCGGCCGGTGGCACGATGGCCCTGATGAGCAGCGCAGAGCAGACCAGTCCCGCGGGCCGCCCGACGGCGGGCTCCGCTTTCGTCCGAGCGTGCCGGGGCGAGTCCGTCACGCACACGCCGGTGTGGTTCATGCGGCAGGCGGGGCGTTCCCTGCCGGAGTACCGCGAGCTGCGCGCGGGCGTACGCATGCTGGAGTCGTGCCGGCGGCCCGACCTGGTCACCGAGATCACCCTGCAGCCGGTGCGCCGCCACGGCGTGGACGCCGCCATCTTCTTCAGCGACATCATGGTGCCGCTGGACGCGGCCGGGGTGGACCTGGACATCGTCGCGGGCACCGGCCCGGTGGTCGCCGAGCCGGTCCGCACCATGGCCGACCTCGACCGGGTGCGCCCGCTGGACCCGTCCGCCGTGTCCTACGTGGACGAGGCGGTGCGGCTGCTCACCGCCGAGCTGGGCGAGACCCCGCTGATCGGCTTCGCGGGCGCCCCGTTCACGCTGGCCAGCTACCTCGTCGAGGGCGGCCCGTCGCGCAACCACACCCAGACCAAGGCGCTGATGTACGGCGACCCGGACCTGTGGCACGCGCTGCTGGCCCGCCTGGCCGACATCACGCTGACCTTCCTCAAGGTGCAGATCGGCGCCGGGGTCAGCGCGGTGCAGCTGTTCGACTCCTGGGTCGGCGCGCTGTCCGAGGCCGACTACCGCGAGTACGTGCTGCCGCACTCGCGCGCCGTGCTGGACGGTTTGGCCGACGCGGGCGTGCCGCGCATCCACTTCGGGGTGGGCACCGCCCTGCTGCTGCCCGCGATGGCCCAGGCCGGGGCGGACGTGGTCGGCGTCGACTGGCGCACCCCGCTGGACCAGGCGGCCAAGCTGGTGCCCGGCCACCCGGTGCAGGGCAACCTCGACCCGGCGGTGCTGTTCGCGCCGTGGGAGGTGATCGAGCGCGAGGTGCGCCGGATCCTGGCGGAGGGCCGCACGGCCCCCGGGCACGTGTTCAACCTCGGCCATGGCGTGCTGCCCGAGACCGACCCCACCGTGCTCACGCGCGTGGTCGAGCTGGTCCACACGCTCAGCGTCCGATGACCCGGCACGCGGTCGTCGTCGGGGGCGGGATCGCCGGGCTGGCCGCCGCGCTGCGCCTGTCCGCAGCGGGCGTGCGGGTGACCGTCGTCGAGCAGGCGGACCGCCTCGGCGGCAAGATCCATACTCGGGCCGACGGCGTCGACACCGGGGCCGAGCAGTTCCTGATGCGCGATCCCGTGGGCGGCCCGAGCGCGGCGATGCGCCTGGTCGAGGAGCTGGCGCTGACCGGGCGCCTGGTGCACCCCGTGGCTGGCGGTGCCGGGCTCTGGGTCGGCGGCACGCTGCGCCCGATGCCCACCGGGCACGTGATGGGCGTGCCCGGCCCGCAGACCGTGCTCGACGGCGTCGCCAAGGTGGCAGACCACGACACCGACCGGGGCACGCCGGTGCTGGCCCCCGGCGAGGACCGGTCCGTCGGCGCGGTGGTGCGCGAGCGCGCCGGCGACGAGGTCGTCGACCACCTGGTCGACCCGCTGCTCGGCGGCGTGTACGCGGGCAGCGCGGACGGCCTCTCGCTGGCCGCGACCATGCCCGCACTGCACCGCATGCTCGGCGAGGAGCACACGCTGCGCGGCGCGGTGGCCCGGACCACCGCCGCCAGCCGCGCGCACGGCTCCGGCGCCCCCGTCTTCGGCACCCTCGCCGGCGGCCTGAGCGGCCTCATCGACGCCGTCGCCGCCGAGCTGCGGTCCCGCGGCGTGGAGATCAGGACCGGTCTTCCGGTACGCCGCCTGGAGCGCGACGGCACCGGCTGGGCCGTGTACGTCGGCGCGGCCGCCCCCGACGCCCCCGCGAGCGTGCGCGGCCCGCGCCTGTCCTGCGACCACGTGGTGCTGGCCTGCCCCGCCCGCCCGGCGTCGCGGCTGCTCGCCCAGGTTGCCCCGGACGCCGCCGCGCTGGTCGGCGCGCTCGACTACGCCAGCATCGGCCTGGTCACCCTCGAACTGACCGGCGTCGAGCTGCCCGCGCTCAGCGGCTTCCTGGTCCCGGCCGACCAGGGCCTGACCATCAAGGCCGCCACCTTCTTCAGCACCAAGTGGGCACACCACGCCCGGCCCGGCGGCGTGCTGCTGCGCGCCAGCGTCGGCCGCCACGGCGACCCGGCGGCGCTGCAACGCCCCGACGCCGAGCTGGTGCGCGCGGCGCTCGCCGACCTCGGCACGGTGCTCGGCCACCCGCTGCCGGCCCCCGCCGCGGCCACCGTCACCCGCTGGGGCGGGGGACTGCCGCAGTACGCCCCCGGCCACGTCGACCGGGTGGCCGGCGCACGGGAGCTGCTGGGCGGCCTGCCGCTGGCGCTGGCCGGGGCGGCGTTCGACGGCGTCGGCATTCCCGCCTGCGTGAACTCGGCCGAGCAGGCCGCCGACCGGATATTGGAAGGATGACGGGCATGACCGAACAGGAACAGACCAACGCCGCCCGGCTGCGGGAGCTCAACGACACCATCCGGTACACGATGTGGTCGGTGTTCCGGGCCAAGGCGCCGATGCCGTCGATCCGCTCCGAGGCGGCGGGCGAGGTCGAGTCGCTGTTCCAGCAGCTGGCCGAGAAGGACGTGGTGGTGCGCGGCGTCTACGACGTCGCCGGGCTGCGCGCCGACGCCGACGTCATGATCTGGTGGCACTCCGGCTCGGCCGACGCGCTGCAGGACGCCTACGGGCTGTTCCGGCGGACCGCGTTCGGCAAGTGCCTGACGCCGGTCTGGTCGCAGGCGGCGCTGCACCGCCCCGCCGAGTTCAACAAGAGCCACATCCCGGCGTTCCTGGCCGGCGAGGAGGCCCGCAACTACATCTGCGTCTACCCGTTCGTGCGCTCGTACGAGTGGTACCTGCTGCCCGACGCCGAGCGCCGGGAGATGCTCGCCGAGCACGGCAGGATGGCGCGCGGCTACCCCGACGTGCGGGCCAACACGGTGGCCTCGTTCGCGCTGGGCGACTACGAGTGGATGCTCGCCTTCGAGGCCGACGAGCTGCACCGCATCGTCGACCTGATGCGCGACCTGCGGGCCTCGTCCGCCCGCCGGCACGTGCGCGAGGAGGTCCCCTTCTACACCGGCCGCCGCCGCTCGGTCGAGGAGATCGTCTCCTCGCTGCCGTAAGGGAACGCTCCCACGGCGGCAGCCGCCCGGAAAGCGAACGCAAACTGTAGGGCATCCCGTGCAACTGATTTGCACGATCGTGCCCTACACTTGCGTACCATGACGCGCAGACTCGCCGAAGTGGCGAAGTACGTGGGAGTGAGCACGGCCACCGTGAGCCGTGTGCTCAACGGACGGCCCGGCATCTCCGAGGCCACCCGAACGGCCGTGCTCACCGCCCTGGACGTGCTCGGGTACGAGCGCCCGACGAAGCTGCGCGGCGAACGTGCACGTCTGGTCGGCCTCGTGCTGCCCGAGCTGCAGAACCCGATCTTCCCCGCCTTCGCCGAGGTCGTCGCGGGCGCGCTGGCCAAGCGCGGCTTCACCCCCGTGCTCTGCACCCGCACCGCCGACGGCGTCGCCGAGTCCGACTACGTCGACATGCTGCTGGAGCAGCAGGTCTCCGGCGTCATCTTCGCCGGCGGCAACTACGCCCAGGCCGACGCCGAGCACGAGCACTACCGGCGCCTGCTCGACCGCGGCCTGCCCGCGATCCTGGTCAACGCGGGCATCGAGGACCTCGGCTTCCCCCGCGTCTCCGCCGACGACGCGGTCGCCACCGAGCAGGCGTACAACCACCTGGCCTCGCTCGGCCACGACCGCATCGGCCTCATCCTCGGCCCGCCCGACCACATGCCCTCCCAGCGCAAGCGCCAGGCCTTCACCGGCCCCGACGAGCTGGTCGAGCGCACCATCTTCTCCATGGAGGGCGGCCACGCCGCCGCGGCCCGCCTCATCGGCCGCGGCGTCACCGGCATCATCTGCGCCAGCGACGTGCTCGCCCTCGGCGCGGTACGCGGCGCCCGCCGCCTCGGCCTGTCCGTCCCCGGCGACATCTCCCTCGTCGGCTACGACGACTCCGCCGTCATGACCTGCACCGACCCACCCCTGACCACGGTCCGCCAGCCCATCGAGGCCATGGGCCAGGCCGCCGTGGCGCTCCTGGTCAGCGAGATCGCCGGCAACGTCGTCCCCGCCGACGAGCTCCTCTTCGAACCCGAGCTCGTGGTACGCGGCTCCACCGCCGCCGTGTCCCCCGCCGCCGCCCGCCCCGTCCCCGCCCAGGCCCGCGCCACCGACTAACCCACCCGGCACCGCCGCCCCCACCCCGCCCGACCTGCAACTCCGGTCCACATAACCCCGCCCCACCGAAGGCCCCGCCGCCCCGCGCCGGGGCCTTCACCGTCCCCCCACCAGCCCCGCCTCCCACCAGCCCGCCCCCTACCAGCCCCGCCCACACCTGCCCCTTGCGCCGCTCCGCACAGCGCCAGCCGGGACGAATATCGCTGCTTTTGGTCGGGAAGTGCAGTCCGACCTCAGGTTCTGACCGGAACCGCAGATCTTGGGCAGGGGCGCTCGGCCGTCGGCGGGGTTACGGGGAGGCCGGCGGTGAAGATCGCGGTTTCCGGTCGGGAAGTGCGGTCGGACCTGGGGTTCTGACCGGCGCTACGGATCTTGGTGGGGGAGTTCGGTTGCTGGCGGGGCTTCGGGGGAGGCGGACGAACGAAGAAGGTTTTGACCGGAACTGCAGATCTTGCCTGGGGGTTAATCGTCGATGCCGCGTCCCGGGGTGTGATGGCGGGCCAAGATCGCTGCTTTGTGTCGAAACCCGAACTCAGACTGCACTTCCTGACACGGACCGCCGATCTTCCCCACAGCCACCCGGCCCACACCGGGCCCACCGGCTCCCCCGCGAGCCCGGCAGCCCTACGCGGGCCTCGCCACCGCGAAGTCCCCGACCCGCTGAAACGTTGCGTAAACGTGACCGCCGACCCCGCCCACCCCCTCCTCGGCGCCGCCCTTCCCCACCCACAGACCCCAACCTGACGGCACAACGTTCCCCACCGTTCCCTGACCTGCACATTCGTGACTTCCACGCAACGCGTTACCGACCAAAGACCGCAAAGACACGACAGCATGCCGAGATGATTGCGAAACCGCATCGACACATACGCGTGAGCCCCGCCACACACATCCCTTGCTGCGCATACTCCACCCCCATGCGCGACAACATCCCGTCAAAATTTTGCGTAACTATCTTGATACCTTGCGGAAATGAGTCGCCATCGCTACAGTGACTTCACCTACACCTGACCTTGGAAAATGCGAGGCAGGTCACACGGAAGCCAGCGCAACAACACGACGCCGCCGCGGCGACCTGTCACCGCGGCTCCGTAGATCACGAATCCTGTTTCCCGAAGGGATGGACAGATGTCCGTACCGCACTTCCGGAGGGTCGCCGCGATCGCGCTCGCGGCCGGCCTGGGACTGGGCCTCGCGGCCTGCTCCACCAAGGGCGATGACGAGACCGACGCCGCCGGCAAGACCATCATCACGGTGGACTGCCAGCCGGTCGGTGCTCAGAAGAACCTGCTGCAGGCCTGGAACGACGACGTGAAGGCGTTCGAGGCGGCCAACCCCGACATCAAGATCAAGAGTGTTTCGGTCGGCACCCAGTGCGCCAACCCGCCGGACTTCACCGCCCGCCTCAACGGCGGCTCGATGACCGACGTGTTCTACGGCTACATGACCGACGTGCAGCAGGTCATCGACTCCGGCCAGGCGATGGACATCACCGCCTACGCCAACAAGGACAACATCCCGACCTGGGACGACGTGCTGGCCGACGCCAAGAACACGTTCACCAAGGACGGCAAGGTCTGGGGCATCCCGACCAAGAACTACTCGATGGGCCTGGTCTACAACAAGACCCTGTTCGCCAAGGCCGGCCTGGACCCGAAGTCCCCGCCGAAGACCTGGGCCGAGGTCCGCGAGGCCGCCAAGAAGATCGCGGCGCTGGGTGACGGCGTCGCCGGTTTCGGTGAGTACAGCTCGGGCAACACCGGCGGCTGGCACTTCACCGCCGAGCTGTTCTCCCAGGGCGGCACCCCGGTGACGGCCGACGGCAAGAAGGCCGACTTCAACAACGACATGGGCAAGAAGGTCCTGCAGAACCTCAAGGACATGCGTTACACCGACAACAGCATGGGCTCGCGCCAGCTGCTCGGCTGGGGCGACCTGCTGACGCTGGCCGGTGCCGGCAAGGTCGGCATGTTCGTGGGCGCGCCGGACGCGACCACCGCGATCGTCACCCAGTTCCAGGGCAAGTACGAGGACTGGGCGATGGGCCCGATGCCCGGCCAGGACGGCCCGGCCAAGGGCACGCTCGGCGGCGGTGAGGGCTACTTCTTCAAGGCGGGCCTGTCCGAGGACCAGATCAAGGCCGGTCTGAAGTGGCTCGCGTTCGAGAAGCTCACCCCGGGCAAGGGCCAGTTCGACTACGCCCGTGCCAAGAGCCTGAACGAGCAGGTGGGCCTGCCCCAGCCGCAGCTGTTCACCCCGGGCAGCGCCTCGCAGAAGGCCGAGTTCGACCTGCGCAAGGCCAACGGCAACATCGCCCCCGAGGACTTCGCCGCGTTCGAGAACAACCCGGTCGCGATCAAGTTCGAGCCGGCGAACGCGCAGGGCATCTACGCGATCCTCGACGGCGCGATGTCGGCGATCCTGACGAACCCGAACGCCAGCGTCGACGAAGAGCTGAAGAAGGCCGAGGAGAAGGTCAACCAGCTCCTCGCCCAGGCCGCGAAGTAACAGACGACGGGGGGTCGGCCGCCGGCCGGCCCCCCGTCCTCCGCGCGGACCTGACCTCACCCTTTCCCCCAGGAGTGATGACATGGCGATCGCCACCGTCCCGGGCGCCGGCATCGACGTCGGCAGCCAAGCGCCCCCGCCCGCCGCCGATCCGCGGCGCGCCCGGCGCAACCGTCGTATCAAGGAGAACCTCACCGGATACGGGTTCCTGGCCGGCGCGGTGCTGTGCTTCGCCTTCTTCTCCTGGTACCCGATGATCCGCGGCATCGTGATGAGCTTCCAGCGGACCCGGCGTGGCGAGACCACCTGGGTGGGCTGGGACAACTACGACCGCATCGTCAACGACCCGAGCTTCTGGACCGCGTGGCAGAACACCCTCTACTTCACGGTGCTGGCGCTGATCCTCGGCTACGCGGTGCCGTTCTTCCTGGCCGTGCTGCTCAACGAGTTCCGCCACGCCAAGGGCTACCTGCGCATCCTGGTCTACCTGCCGGTGATGCTGCCGCCCGCGTCGGCGCTGTTCCTGTTCAAGTACCTCGCGTACGACCCCAGCGACGCCGGTCTGTTCAACGCGATCCTCAAGGCGGTCGGCCTGCCGACCTCGCAGTGGATGCAGTCGACCGACATGACCATGCCCGCCATGGTGCTCGCCTCGACCTGGATGAACATGGGCGGTGCGGTGCTGATCTACCTGGCCGCGCTGCAGAACATCCCCGGCGAGCTGTACGAGGCGGCCGAGCTGGACGGGGCCGGCATCTGGCGGCGGATCACGAACGTGACCATCCCGCAGACCAGGCTGATCCTGTCGCTGATGGCCATGCTCCAGGTCGTCGCCACGATGCAGCTGTTCATCGAGCCGCTCATCCTCGCCAACGGCGCCGGTACGCAGGACTCGGCCACCTCGGTCGTGTACCTCATCTACCAGCACGGCTTCTTCCAGAACGACCTCAACGGCGCGGCGGCGCTGGGCGTGATCATGCTCGTGGCGCTGATCGGCTTCTCCGCCGTGTACGCCCGGCTGAACGCGAAACAGGACTAGGGGAACGAGTCATGGCGCAGTATTCCGAGACCCGGTCGCTGATCTCCTTCGCGCAGCTCCAGCGGGGCCGCGGCAAGGTGATCTACTGGACCCTGCTCATCACCGTCCTGGTCGTCTTCACCCTGGTCTTCATCGGCCCGCTGTACTGGATGGTCACCGGCGCGCTCAAGTCCAGCCCCGAGCTGGCGCAGACGCCGCCGACGCTGTGGCCGGCCGAGCCGCAGCCGGAGAACTACACCGAGGCGTGGGACCGGCTGGACCTGGCCAAGCTGCTGTTCAACACCGTCTACTACGCGCTGGGGGCGCTGGCGTTCCAGCTGGTGCTGGACACGGCGGCGGCGTACGCGCTGTCGAAGCTGCGGCCCCGGTTCGGCAACATCGTGCTGGGCGCGATGCTGGCGACGCTGATGATCCCGGCCATGGTGCTGATCATCCCGCAGTACGTGACCGTGATCGACCTGCCGATCCTGCACATCAGCCTGATCGACTCGCCGTTCGCGATCTGGCTGCCGGCGGTGGCCAACGCGTTCAACATCTTCCTGCTGAAGCGGTTCTTCGACTCGATCCCGGAGGACCTGATGTCGGCGGCGACGATGGACGGCGCGGGGTCGATGCGCGTGCTGTGGTCGATCATCCTGCCGATCTCCCGGCCCATCCTCGGCGTGGTGTCCATCTTCGCGGTGACCGCGGTCTGGAAGGACTTCCTCTGGCCGAAGCTGGTCATGCCCTCGCCGGAGACGCGCACCATCAGCGTCGGCATCTACGCCTTCTCCGGCGGCACGCCGCAGAACGTGGTCGTCGCCGCGGCCGTCATCGCCGCCATCCCGACGATCATCTTCTTCCTGATCTTCCAGCGGAGCATCATGTCCGGCCTGACCGCCGGCGGCCTCAAGGAGTAGCCAGGCCGCGGGCCCGCCCGCGCGGCGGGCCCGGCCGCTCCGCTCAGTTCCACATCCAGTTTCGCGTTCCCGTAAGAGGAAGCAGGTATCTCTCGTGGTTGACATCGGAGCCATCGCGCCGAGGGGGGTGCGCCCGGCGACGGACGCCTGGTGGCGTGACGCCGTCATCTACCAGGTCTACGTCCGCAGCTTCGCCGACGGCAACGGCGACGGGGTGGGCGACCTGGCGGGCGTGCGGGCGCACCTGCCGTACCTGAGGGACCTGGGCATCGACGCCATCTGGTTCAACCCGTTCTACGTCTCGCCGCAGGCCGACGGCGGGTACGACGTCAGCGACTACCGCAACATCGACCCGATCTTCGGCGACCTGGCCGAGTGCGAGGAGATGATCCGGGAGGCGCACGCGCTGGGCATCCGCGTCATCGTCGACGTGGTCCCCAACCACTGCTCCGACCAGCACCCGTGGTTCCAGGCGGCGCTGGCGGCCGGGCCGGGCTCGCCCGAGCGCGACCTGTTCTGGTTCCGGCCGGGCCGCGGCGAGCACGGCGAGCTGCCGCCCACCGACTGGACGTCGAACTTCGGCGGCGGCACCTGGACCAGGGTCGCCGACGGCGAGTGGTACCTGCACCTGTTCGACGGCGCCCAGCCGGACTGGAACTGGGACCACCCGGCCGTGCGCGAGGAGCACGAGTCGGTGCTGCGGTTCTGGTTCGACCGGGGTGCCGACGGCATCCGGATCGACTCGGCCGGCCTGCTGATCAAGGACCCGAACCTGCCCGAGGTGGGCACCACCGAGCGGCACCCGTTCGAGGATCTCGACGAGGTGCACGACGTCTACCGGGCCTGGCGGCGCATCGCCGACGAGTACGGCGGCCGCGCGCTGATCGGCGAGGTGTGGATGCCCGACGTGCAGCGCTTCACCAACTACCTGCGCCCCGACGAGATGCACACGGCGTTCAACATGAACTTCCTGTGCAGCGCCTGGGACGGCCCGCTGCTGCGCGAGGTCGTCGACGACACGCTCAGCTCGCACGCGCCCGTGCAGGCCCCCGCGACCTGGGTGCTGTCCAACCACGATGTGACCCGCCACGTCAGCCGGTACGGCCGGGCGGAGACCTCGTTCTCGTTCAAGGGCCGCACCCACGACACCCCGGTCGACCTGGAGCTCGGCACCCGGCGCGCCCGCGCCGCGATCATGCTGGCGCTGGCCCTGCCCGGCTCGGCGTATCTCTACCAGGGCGAGGAGCTGGGCCTCTGGGAGGTCGAGGACATCCCGGCCGAGCTGAAGCAGGACCCGATGTGGCACCGCACCGCCGGGGCCGACCCGGGCCGCGACGGCTGCCGGGTGCCGCTGCCCTGGTCGGGCGCGCAGGCGCCGTTCGGGTTCAGCCCCGACGGCGCGGCGGGCAAGCCGTGGCTGCCGCAGCCGGCGGCGTGGAAGGCGTACACCGCCGAGGCGCAGACCGGTGACCAGGGCTCGATGCTGGAGCTGTACCGCCGCCTGCTGGGCCTGCGCCACAACGAGCCCGCGCTCGGCGACGGGCCCATGTCGTGGCTGGACAGCGACCCGCAGGTGCTGGCGTTCCGCCGGCCGGGGCCGGACGGCCTCGACGTGGTCTGCGTGGTCAACCTGTCCGGCGCGCCGGTCGAGCTGCCCGCCCACGCGGCGGTGCTGCTGTCCAGCGGCCCGCTGGACGGCACCCGCCTGCCCGTGGACACCGCGGTCTGGATCCGCCCCGCCTGACCGCCCTCACCTGATCCACCCCACCGGGCACGAGAGGAGCCCGACGCTCAGCATCGCCCAGGCCGTGGCGGCGCGCGCCCCCACCCGCGCCGCCTCATCCGCTCCGGTCCCCCCGTCCCACACCGGAAGGCAACACAGGCAATGAACGAGCACAGCAGTCCCCCCGCAACGACGACAAACCCGCGGGCGTCGCGGCGCCGCACCGGGCTGGCCGCCGCGGCCGCCTGCTCGGTGCTGGCCGCCGCCGCCCTGGTGGCGGTCACCGCCGGCGCCCTCCTGCCCTCGCCTGCCCAGGCCGCCTCGCTGTCCCCGCTGGCCGTGCCCGGCCGCGGGGCGACCGTGGCGTTCACCGAGTTCGAGGCCGAGGAGCAGCCGACCAACGGCACGATCCTGGCGCACACCCGCTACTACGGCCAGCTCGCCTCGGAGGCCTCGGGCCGCCAGGCGGTCGTGCTGGACGCGGTGGGGGAGTACGTCGAGTTCACCCTCACCAAGCCCGCCGACTCCATCAACTTCCGGTACAGCCTGCCGGACAACGCCGCGGGCACCGGCCGCGACGCGACCATCGACCTGCGGGTCAACGGGACGTTCCTGAAGAGCGTGCCGGTGACCTCGAAGTACGGCTGGTTCTACGGCGGCTACCCGTTCAACAACAACCCGGGTGACACCAACCCACACCACTTCTACGACGAGCAGCGCAGCCTGCTGGGCAGCACGTACCCGATCGGCACGAAGATCCGGCTGCAGGTGAACTCGACCGCGCAGTCGCCGAGCTTCACCATCGACCTGGCCGACTTCGAGCAGGTCGGCGGCCCGAAGAGCAAGCCCGCGAACGCGATCGACGTGGTGGCCGACTTCGGCGCCGACCCCAACGGCGGCACGGCCGACAACACGGCGAAGTTCCAGGCCGCCGTCGACGCCGGAAAGGCGCAGGGCCGGGTCGTCTGGATCCCCGCGGGCACCTATACCGTCTGGGACCACATCGTGGTCGACGGGGTGACGCTGCAGGGCGCGGGCATGTGGCACAGCGTGCTGACCGGCCGCCACCCCACCAACCGCAACCGCGCGGTCGGCGTCTACGGCAAGTACGTGGCCGGCGGCGGCTACGGCGGCGAGATCCGGTCGCACGAGGCGGGCGGCCCGAGCCGCAACGTCACCCTCAAGGACTTCGCGATCATCGGCGACATCCGCGAGCGGGTGGACAACGACCAGGTCAACGCCATGGGCGGGGCCATGACCAACTCGGTGGTCGACAGCGTGTGGATGCAGCACACGAAGGTCGGCGCCTGGATGGACGGCCCGATGGACAACTTCACCATTCGCAACAGCGTGATCCTGGACCAGACCGCCGACGGCGTGAACTTCCACACCGGCGTGACCAACTCGACGGTGACCAACACGTTCGTCCGCAACACCGGTGACGACGGCCTGGCCATGTGGCCGGAGCGGATCCCGAACGTCAACAACACGTTCTCGTTCAACACGGTCGGCGTCACGATCCTGGCGAACAACATCGTGTCGTACGGCGGCCGCGACATCAAGATCACGGACAACGTGGTCGCGGACACCATCACCAACGGCGGCGGCATCCACATCGGCAACCGCTACCCGGGCGTCAACTCGGGCCAGGGCACGGCCGTGGCGGGCACCTTCACCATCGCCCGCAACACCCTGATCCGCACCGGCAACTCCGACTACAACTGGAACTTCGGCGTCGGCGCGATCTGGTTCTCCGGCCTCAACGAGCCGATCAACGGCGCGACCATCAACATCACCGACACCGACATCCTGGACAGCTCGTACGCGGCGCTGCACTGGATCGAGGGCGGGGCGACCGGCATCCACTTCAAGAACGTCCGGATCATCGGCGCCGGCACGTACGCGCTGCAGGTGCAGTCGCAGGGCCAGGCGACGTTCGAGAACGTGACCGCGTCCGGCATCGCGCAGAGCAACCCGATCCACAACTGCGTGGGCCCGTCGTTCCAGATCACCCAGGTCGGCACCAACTCCGGCTGGTACGCCAACCCGCCCGCCTGCACCGGCATCTGGCCGGCGCCGGTGTGGACCGGCGGCCCGACCACGCCGCCGAGCAACAGCCCGCCGCCGCCCAGCTCCCCGCCGCCGCCCTCGGCGCAGCTGAGCCTGAGCACCTCGAACCTGGTCTTCGGCACGCAGAACGTGGGCACCACCAGCGCCGCGCAGACGGTCACGGTGAGCAACCCCGGCTCGGTCGCGGTCAACCTGAGCGGCGTCGCCGTCAGCGGTGACTTCGCCCGGACCACCACCTGCGGCGCGACGCTCAACCCGGGCGCGAACTGCACGGTCTCGGTGACGTTCACCCCGACCGCCACCGGCACCCGCAACGGGCAGCTGTCGGTCGGCAGCAACGCGCAGGGCAACCCGCACGTGGTGAACCTGACCGGGTCGGGCGTCAACCCCAACGGCAACCTCGCCGCGGGCCGCCCCGCCACCGCGACCAGCCAGACCCAGTCGTACGCCGCGGGCAACGCGGTGGACGGCGACGTGAACACGTACTGGGAGAGCGCCAACAACGCCTTCCCGCAGTCGATCACGGTGGACCTGGGCGCGAGCCTCAACGTCAACCAGGTCGTGCTGAAGCTGCCGCCGTCGTGGGGCACCCGCACCGAGACCCTCCAGGTCCTCGGCTCGACGGACGGCTCGAACTTCAGCAGCCTGGCCGGTTCGGCCGGGTACACGTTCAACCCGGCCACCGGCAACAGCGCGACGATCAACTTCACCGCCGCGTCGCGCCGCTGGGTCCGGGTGACGGTCACCGGCAACACCGGCTGGCCCGCGGGCCAGTTCAGCGAGTTCGAGGTGTACGGCAACGGCACCCCGCCGCCGCAGACCCCGGCGATCGGCCTGTCCTCGTCGAGCCTGGCGTTCGGCAACCAGACCGTGAACACGACCAGCGGCGCGCAGTCGGTGACGGTGACCAACAGCGGCACGGCGGCGGCGACGCTGGGCGCGGTGTCCGTCAGCGGCAACTTCGCCCGCACCACCACCTGCGGCTCCTCGCTGGGGGCGGGTGCGTCCTGCACCATCTCGGTGACGTTCACGCCGACCGCGGCCGGGACCCGCTCCGGCACGGTCAGCTTCACCAGCAACGCGCCGGGCAGCCCGCACACGGTCAACCTGGCCGGCAACGGCGTCGTCGCGAACACCAACCTGGCGCTGAACCGCCCGGTGACCGAGAGCGGCCACGCCGACGTGTACGGCGCGGGCAACGCGGTCGACGGCAACTCCGGCACGTACTGGGAGTCGCTGAACAACGCCTGGCCGCAGACGATCACGGTGGACCTCGGCGCGGCGACCTCGGTGTCGCGGGTCGTGCTGAAGCTCCCGCCGCCGGCCGCCTGGGCCACCCGCACCCAGACCCTGTCGGTCCTGGGCAGCACCACCGGCAGCTCGTACAGCACGGTCAAGGCCTCGGCGGGCTACGTGTTCAACCCGTCCACCGGCAACACCGTGACCATCACCTTCCCGGCGACCAGCCAGCGCTACCTGCGCCTGAGCTTCACCGGCAACACGGGCTGGCCCGCCGGCCAGCTCGCCGAGTACGAGGTCTACGCCTCGTAACCCCGAACCCCGGTGGGGAGGGTGAGCGGCCCTCCCCACCGGTCCACCTTGCGGAAAGGAAGGGCACCTTCTTAACCCTATGGGTAGAGGAAGGTGCCCCTCTTAACGCTTCAGCCCACGGGCATGGGCCCGTTGCGTGATCCGGTTTACCGGTTCACCCGGCATGCGCGCGGAGATCGGCCGGTTACAGTAACCGGCGTGACGCGCAGACTCGCCGAAGTGGCGAAGTACGTGGGGGTGAGCGAGGCGACGGTGAGCCGTGTGCTCAACGGCAAGCCGGGCATCTCCGAGTCGACCCGCACCGCCGTACTGACCGCCCTGGACGTGCTCGGCTACGAGCGGCCCACCAAGCTGCGCGGGGAGCGGGCGCGCCTGGTCGGCCTCGTGCTCCCCGAGCTGCAGAACCCGATCTTCCCGGCGTTCGCCGAGATCGTGGCGGGGGCGCTGGCGCAGCGCGGCTTCACCCCGGTGCTGTGCACCCGCACCGAGGAGGGCGTGGCCGAGTCGGCGTACGTCGACATCATGATGGAGCAGCAGGTCTCCGGCGTGATCTTCGCGGGCGGGCTGTACGCGCAGGCCGACGCCGAGCACGAGCACTACCACCGGCTGCGCCA
This sequence comes from Catellatospora sp. NPDC049609, assembly GCF_040675365.1. Classification (NCBI taxonomy): domain Bacteria; kingdom Bacillati; phylum Actinomycetota; class Actinomycetes; order Micromonosporales; family Micromonosporaceae; genus Catellatospora; species Catellatospora sp. NPDC049609. Next base: position 17,092 of record NZ_JBFAOU010000028.1, read on the forward strand.
GCGCGGCCTGCCCGTGGTGCTGGTCAACGCGGCCATCGACGGCCTGGGCTTCCCGGTCGTGGCGGCGGACGACTCGGTCGCGGTGGACCAGGCGTACGGCCACCTGTCCTCGCTCGGGCACACGAAGATCGGCCTGCTGCTGGGCCCGGCCGACCACGTGCCCTCGGCCCGTAAGCTCGCCGCGTTCAAGCTGCGCACCGGGCAGAGCAAGCCGCCGGTGGCGCGCACCATCTACTCGATGGAGGCGGCGCAGGCCGCGGCGGTCCGGCTGATCAAGGACGGGGTGACCGGGCTTATCTGCGCCTCCGACGTGTTCGCGCTGGGCGCGGTGCGCGCGGTGCGCCGGATGGGGCTCAGCGTGCCGGAGGACATCTCCGTGGTCGGATACGACGACTCGCTCTTCATGGCCTGCACGGATCCGCCGCTGACCACGGTGCGCCAGCCCATCGGGGCGATGGGCCAGGCCGCGGTGGCGATGCTGGTGTCGCAGGTGGACGGTGGCGAGGTCGCGCCGGACGAGTACCTGTTCGATCCCGAGCTGGTGGTGCGCGCCTCGACGGCGGTCGCCCGGCAGTCCTGACCCGCTCGAGCGCGAAGCCCCGGTCCTGCCGCGCTGACGGCGGGAGCGGGGCTTCGTTCGTGCGGGCCGGGCTCAGCCGCGGCGCATCGGCAGGTGGGGGATGCCGTCCTCGATGAACTCGGGGCCGCTGGGCGCGAAGCCGTACTTGGCGTAGAACTTCGCCAGGTGCGCCTGCGCGTCAAGCACGGCGGGGTCGTCGCCGACCACGGCCAGCGCCGCGGTGAGCAGCTGCCCGGCGAGCCCGTCGCCGCGCGCCGCGGGTGCGGTGACGACTCGGCCGATGCGGTGGACCGGGCCCGTGGGGCCCTCGTCGATCAGCATGCGCAGGTAAGCGACGGGCCGGCGGTCCACCTCGTACCACAGGTGCCGGGTGCCGGGCTCGGTGTCGCGGCCGTCGATGTCGGGATAGGCGCACTCCTGCTCCACCACGAACACGTCGGCGCGCAGTTTGAGCAGGGCATACAGGGTGGCGGCGTCCAGGTCCTGGAAGCTCGCGGTACGGAAGATCATGGGCGCTGCCGAGATCATCGTTGAATCGTAGTCGGTGAGCCGCCTCACCCTCACTTTCGCCCGTGACCCTTCGTGATCCAGTATTTAGACCGACCAGTCAGTTTAAAAACATTGCGGAGGGTACGCGTGGAGCCGGCACTGCTGGAGGCCGAGGGGCTCGGGCTGCGTACCCGCCGGGGATGGGTCTTCCGCGACCTCGACCTGCGCGTCGGCCCGGGTGAGCTGCTGGCGCTGACCGGCCCGGCGGGCGGCGGCCGGACCAGCGCGCTGCTCGCCCTCGGCGGCCGGTTCCGGGTGTCCCACGGGCGGGTCGGCGGTGCCGGCAGGACGGCGTTCGGCCTGGTCCCCGGCGTGAACGAGCCCGAACCCGCGCTCACCGTCGGCGAGCACGTCGGCGAACGGCTGCGCCTGCTCGGCCAGGCCCGGCCCTGGCACCGCCGGCGTCGGCTCGCGGCCTCGCCGGCGCTGCGCGACCTGCCCCCGGGCAGCACGCCCGACACCCTGGTCCGCGACCTGTCCCCGCTCGACCGGCACCGCCTGATGATCAAGCTCGCCCTGCTGGAGGACCCCGACGTGCTGCTCGTCGACGACATCGACGTGTCCCTCACCCCCACCGAGACGCAGACCCTGCTCGGCGAGCTCGACGCCACCGGCCGCGCCGCCGTCTACACCTGCCGCGACACACCCACCGCTGCGCGGTTAGGAAGGGCACCTTCTACCACGGAAAGCGATGACAAGGTGCCCTTCCTTTCTTCGGTGGGGGTGGGGCGGTGAGCCTGGGCAGGCTGGAGCTGCGGCGGTTCCGGCGGCACCGGATGACGCGGGCCGCGCTGGTGGTGCTCACGCTGGTGCCGCTGCTGTACGGGGCGCTGTACCTGTGGGCGTTCTGGGATCCGTACGGCAACATGCACCGCATCCCGGTGGCGCTGGTGGTGCAGGACCGGGCGGCGAGCGACCCGGACGGCACGCCGGTGCACGCCGGACGGGACCTGGCCGAGGAGCTGGAGCAGCGGCAGGTGTTCGGCTGGCACCGCGTCGACGCGGCCGCCGCCGAGGCCGGACTGCGCGACGGGACGTACCAGCTCGCGCTGCGCATCCCGGAGGACTTCTCGGCGTCGCTGGTCAGCGCGCCCGACCCGGCGGCCGTCGCGCGCGCCGGGCGGCTCACCGTGGTCAGCGACGACGCGGTCAACTACATCTCCGGGATGCTGGCCCGCAGCGCGTTCACCGAGATCCGCGCGGCGGCGGCCGAGTCGGCGGCGGCGAAGTACTTCGACGGGATGCTGATCGGGTTCACCGACGTCAAGGCCGCCCTCGGCGAGGCCGCCGACGGCGCGGGCGCGCTCGCCGACGGGGCTGGGCAGGCCCGCAACGGGGCGGGGGCGCTGGCGGACGGCGCGGGCGACGCCGCCGACGGCGCGGGCACGCTGGCCGCCGGGCTGGCGCGGGCCGAGTCCGGCTCCCGCGAGCTGGCGACGGGTCTCGCCACCCTGGAGGCGGGCTCGGCGCAGTTCGCCGACGGGGCGGCCCGTGCGGCGGCGGGCGGGCAGCGGCTCGCGTCCACCGTGGACGGTGTGGCCGGCCGGGTCGAGCCGGTGCTGCGCGAGCACGCGGAGACCATCGAGCGGGGCGCGACCGCCGTCGCCGACGCCGCGCAGGCGCTCGCCGACCACCTCGACCTGCTGCCCGGCCTGGCCGAGCAGGCGGTGCGGCGTGCCGGCGAGGTGGTCACCTCCCTCGACGCGCTCGTCGCGGCGCACCCGGAACTCGCCGACGACCCGGCCTTCACCGCCGCCCGCCGGGCCGCTCAGGAAGCCGCCGACACGGCTCGCGACCTGGCCCGCCGGCTCGACGAGTCCGGCCTGCCGGAGGTCAGGGCCAAGTTGCTGAAGGTCGCGGCGACCGCGCGCACCGTGGCGCAGGCCGCGCCGCACCTGGCCGACGACGTCGCGGCCGCCCGCCGCAGCGTGGCCGAGCTGGCCACCGGCCTCACCGAGCTGTCGGCCGGAGCCGACCGGCTGCACGGCGGCATCGCCGGAGCCGCGACCGGGGCGAAGTCGCTGCACGGCGGCCTCTACCGGCTGTCCACCGGCGCGCGGCAGCTCGACAGCGGGCTGACCAGGCTCTCCGGCGGGGCGGGCGAGCTGGCCACCGGCCTGGCGAAGCTGGACGACGGCGCCCGCGAGCTGGCGGGCGGGCTGTCCGACGGCGCCGCGGACGTGCCCGGCTACGACGCCGACACCCGCGCACAGCGGGCCGGGGTGCTGGCCGCACCGGTCACCCTGGACCGCGACGTACGCCACGCGGCGGCCGTCTACGGCACCGGGTTCGCGCCGTACTTCCTGGCCCTGGCGCTGTGGGTCGGCGCGATGCTCACCTTCATGCTGCTGCGCCCGCTGACCCGGCGGCACCTGATGACCGGCGCGCCCGCGTGGCGGGTGGCGCTGGCCGGCTGGCGTCCCGCCGTCGCGATCGGCGTCGCCCAGGCCACCGCCCTGTACGCCGTCCTGTGCCTGGCGCTCGGCCTCGACCCCGTCCACCCGTGGGGCATGTACCTCTACCTGCTGGCCACCGTGCCGGCGTTCACCGCGGTGCTGCAGCTGCTCGGCGCGGCGCTGGGCCCGTCCGGCCGGGTAGCCGCGCTGATCCTGCTGATGCTCCAGCTCACCGGCTCCGGCGGCACCTACCCCGTGGCCACCAGCCCCGCCTTCTTCCAGGCGATCCACCCGTACCTGCCGATGACCTACGTCGTCGACGGCCTGCGCCACCTCATCCTCGGCGGCTCACCCGGCACGGTCTTGACCGGCACCCTGGTCCTGCTGGCCGTCACCGCCACCGCCCTCACCCTCACCACCCTCACCGCAGCCCGAACCCGCCGCCTGACCCCCGACCACCTCCACCCGGCCCTCCCCATGTGACCACCCACCACCCACCACCCGGCGCCCCGGCCGGCGGCGGCCCCGTCGTGCGTCGATCATGAACATATGGCACGGTTCGACGGCGTGTCGGTGGCACAACCTCATGATCGATGTCGGATCCAGGGAGGAGCAGGGCAGGATGGGGCAGGTGGACGGACGGACGGCGCGGCGGGACGCGACCCGGCAGAAGCTGTTCGAGGCGACCATGGCGCTCATCGCCGAGCAGGGGTTCTCCGACACGACGGTGGATCAGATCGCGGAGCGGGCGGGGGTCGCCAAGGGCACCGTCTACTACAACTTCGCGTCCAAGAGCGTGCTGTTCGAGGAGCTGCTGCGCTACGGCGTCGGGCTGCTCACCGCCGACTTCCAGGCCGCCGTCGCGGACCGGGCGCCGGCTGACGCGGTGGCCGCGCTGGTACGCGCCGAGCTGAGCTTCATCCAGCGCTACCGCTCCTTCGCCCAGCTGCTGCTGTCGGAGATGTGGCGTACGCACCGCGACTGGCAGCAGACCCTGCACCTGCTGCGCGAGGAGGCGATCACGGTGATCGCGGGCACGCTGCAGCAGGGGGTGGACGGCGGGGACTTCGCCGCCGACCTCGACGTGCGGCTGTCCGCGTCGGCGCTGTTCGGCGTGTGCCTGGTGGTCGCGCTCGACTGGCTCGTGTTCACCCCCGAGCGCCCGATCGAGCAGGTCGAGGCGGCGGTGCTGGCGATCGTACGCAGCCGCGCGGCCGTCACCGCCGAGTCCTGAGCGGGCCGCGGCGGCTGGCATACTCACCGGTCATGACGCTGTCGCGGGGCTGGTCGCTGTTCCTGATGCTGGTCGGCGTGTGGACCTGGGTGATCTGGCCCCGGTTCGCGGTCGCGATCTGGAACGACCCGCGCGCATGGTCGGCCGGCGCCGTCGGGCAGGGCTCGCCGACCGGCTTCCTGTGGGTGCACGCGCTGCTCATCGGGGCGTCGCTGGCGATCGGCACGACCGTGGGCGTGCTCGGCGTCCGGGCCTGGCGCGCCGCGCGCCGCTAGGCGGGCCGGGGGCCGCACCGGCGGAGGGTCACCCCGGCAGGTGGCAGACGGCCTCGACGTTGTTGCCGTCGCGGTCGCGTACGAACGCGCCGAAGTAGTGCTCGTGGTACTCGGGCCACAGCCGGGGCTCGTGCAGCACCTCCGCGCCCGCGCCGACGGCGGCCTCGAAGAACGCGGTGACCGCCGCCCGGTCGTGCGCCACGAAGGCGATGTGCGCCTCGCGCGCCACCCCCTCCGTCGTGACCGGACCGAGCCAGAACACCGGCCGGTCCGTGCCGTAGCCGATGACGTCCCCGAACTCCAGGATCCGGTGGCCGCCCAGCGGGGCCAGCACGGTGTCGTAGAAGCCCGCGGCGGCCGCGACGTCGGCGACCTGGATCGACAGGTGATCGAGCATGCCCGTCACCCTAGCCCCGCGGACGCGTCAGGAAGGGCACCTTCTACAACGCAGAGCGTTAAGAAGGTGCCCTTCCTAACCCCGGTCAGGGCCGGGTGCGGCGGGTGGTGACGGCGGTGGCGAGGGTGGCCAGGGTCTGCTCGGTGGTCTCCCAGCTCATGCAGGCGTCGGTGACGCTCTGGCCGTAGACCAGCGGCGTGCCGGAGTCGAGGTCCTGGCGGCCCGCGACGATGAAGCTCTCCAGCATGACGCCGCCGATCCCGGTCTGGCCGCCCGCGATCTGCGCCGCGATCTCGTCGGCGACCACGGCCTGGCGCTCGTGGCTCTTGCCGCTGTTGCCATGGCTGGCGTCGATCACCAGGTGGTGCTTCAGGCCGGCCTTCTGGGTCATGGCCAGCGTGGACGCGACCGACTCCGGGCCGTAGTTGGGGCCGGTGCGGCCGCCGCGCAGGATGACGTGGCAGTCCTCGTTGCCGGTGGTGGTGACCACGGCGGCGCGGCCGTCGGTGTCCACGCCGAAGAAGACGTGGCTGTTGCGGCCGACCTCGCAGGCGTCGATGGCGCCCTGGATACCGCCGTCGGTGGTGTTCTTGAAACCGACCGGCATGGACAGGCCGGAGGCGAGCTGCCGGTGCACCTGGCTCTCGATGGTGCGGGCGCCGATCGCGCCCCAGGTGACCGCGTCGGCGATGTACTGCGGGCTGGTCGGGTCGAGGAACTCGCAGCCCACCGGCACGCCCAGGTCGAGGATGTCGAGCAGCAGCGCCCGCGCGGTGCGCAGGCCGCGGTGCACGTCGTGCGTGCCGTCCAGCCCGGGGTCGTTGATGAGGCCCTTCCAGCCGATCGTGGTACGCGGCTTCTCGAAGTACACCCGCATCACCACGCACAACTCGCGCTCGTGCCGGCGGGCCGCCTCGGCGAGCCGGCGCGCGTAGTCCATGGCCGCCTCGGTGTCGTGCACCGAGCAGGGGCCGACCACCACGAGCAGGCGGTCGTCGCGGCCGGTGAGCACGTCGCGGACCTGCTGGCGCGATCGTTCCACCAGCGCGGCGCGGTGCTCGCCGAGCGGCAGCTCGGCCAGCAGCTCACGCGGCGGCCGCAGCGGCTCGAACGAGAGCACGTGGACGTCGTTGGTCTGGGTCATCGGAGCGTCTCCCGGTTCTGGGGGGACGGGCCCCATACCTGAAGTGCCCAGGCCAGCCCGTCCATGACATGGCAAAGGGCGAAGACGAGACGTCTTCGCCCTGCTGGCTCTGGGTGGTGTCGCGGTCAGCGCATAGAACCGCCGGCTCCACCCAGAGCCAGCGTAAAGCGCCAATACATGCGAACCACGAGAGCGACCTTACCCCATCGCGCCGCCGCCCATCCAACTTCCCGTATGCCGGAACCGGACAGACAGGCCGAGATGTCGGCGGCTGTGGCGACGGCCTCATGGCGAGGGGCGGGCCGGGCCGCATACTGTGGGCCCTCGGGACGGCTCGGACAGGGTCGCGCGACGAGGGAGGCGGCAGGTGCCGACAGCACAGGAACTGCCCGCCGAGCCGATGCACGCCACCCGCACGCTCTCCGACAACGTCTACCGCTGGCTGCGCGAGCAGATCGTGCTCGGCAAGATCGGCCCGAACGAGCCGCTGGTCGAAGCGATGATCGCGGAGAAGCTCCAGGTCAGCCGCACGCCCATCCGGGAGAGCCTGCAGCGGCTGGCCGCCGACGGCCTCATCGTCTCCCACCGGCGCCGCTGGATCGTCCGCCAGCACGACCGCGACGAGATCATCGCCATCTACGAGGTACGCATGGCGCTGGAGTCCTTCGCGGCCCGCTTCGCCTGCCGGCGCGCCACCGACGCCGAGCTCGACGCGATCGCCGCCCACTGCGACAGCTGGACCGGCACCGGCGGCAACGACGAGTTCGTCACCTTCAACGACCGCTTCCACCACCTCATCGTCGAAGCGGCCCACAACCCGCGCCTGGCCCGCGTCATCGAGCAGAACCAGCTCTACTTCTTCAACAACCAGGTGGCCGAGCACTACCTGCCCGCCGAGGTCGCCGCCTCCCAGGCCGAGCACGAGTCCCTGGTCGAGGCGCTGCGCGAACGCGACCCCGACCGCGCCGCGGACCTCTCCCGCCGCCACGCCGAGGACGCCCTGGACCTGATCCTGCACCGGCTGTTCTGAGGCCGCCCGGACGGCGAGCTGTCAACCCGCGATCCGCCAGGTCTGCCCGACCCGTGCTCCGGCCCGGCTCGCCGTTCGTCGTCCGGCGGTGCCGGGCAGGCCGGGCCTTCGACGCGTTCGAGCCTCCACATTGGTTCGGCGTCTCAGTAGCTTGGGGTCGGCGCTGCTCGCGTGGGCAGCCGAGGTCCCCGCGCCCTGGAGGAGATCCGTGACCGACTCGATCCCGTACAGCCGCCGCTCCGAGGAGCAACTCGTCAACGAGATCGTCGATCTGGTCCGCAAGCGCTACGACGAGGCGCTCAAGGATCTGGGCGGGTTCAACCTGGGCATCTTCGGCAAGACGGGAGCGGGCAAGAGCACGCTGCTCAACGCGGTGTTCGGCGAGAACGTCGCCCCAGCCGGGCTGGGCAGCCCGGTCACCGAGTCGCTGACGTACTACCGCAAGCCGGAGAGCGCGCTGGGGATCTACGACTCCCGCGGGTTCGAGACCGGCGAGTCGGCGGAGAGCCTCATGGCGGAGCTCACCGACATCGTCCGGGACAGCCGCCAGAAGCCGCTGGCCGAGCAGCTCCACGTCGTCTGGTACGTGGTCCGCTGGACCGACCGCCGCATCGAGGAAGGCCAGATCGAGCTCATCAAGCACCTGATCGGTCTGCGGCTGCCGGTCGTGTTCGTGCTGACGCAGGTGCCGAAGAAGGACGGCCGGCTGCACCCGGACGCGGTCGCCCTGGCCGAGCACGTCATGTCGCTGCAGCTGCCGATCACGCCGCCGCGGGTCTACTTCACCAGCGCGAAGTCCGATCCGTTCGACGGGTATCCGGTGCACGGGCTGCACGAGCTCCTGGAGGCCACCTTTCAGGTCGCACCTGCGGCCGTCCATGCCGCGCTGACCGCGGCCCAGCAGATCGACCTCGAACGCAAGCGGAAGGCCGCCCGCGCCGCGGTCAACACGGCGGTGCTCGGCGCGGGCGTGATCGGCGCCAGCCCGATCCCGTTCAGCGACGCGGTGCTGCTCATCCCCAACCAGGTCACGATGATCGCCCAGATCTCCGCCAAGTACGGTCTCAGCATCCCGGCGGCGAAGCTGGGCACCATGGTCGCGTCGTTGGTGATGAGCGGCGGCGCGGCGGGCGCCGGACGGTACGTCGTGAGCAACCTGCTGAAGTTCGTGCCCGGTGCCGGCACGGTCGCCGGTGCGGTCATCAGCAGCGCCACGGCGGCCCTGCTGACCGAGGCCATCGGCCGCGCCTGGATGCGCATCTGCGAGCAGCTGCTCGCCTCGGGCGCCACCGAGATCCAGGACTTCGACGGGCTCAAGCGCCTGTTCCAGACCGAGGTCCAGAAGAACGTGAGCGCGGAGCAGACCGACGCCGACAAGGACGCGAGCGCGAAGACCGCGGCCTGACCGGCCGCCGCCCGCCCGGCCCCCGCGGCGGTGGGGCCGGGCGCAGGCGGGGCGGCCATCGGCCACGTCCGGCGGCAGGCGTCGCGCGGAGCCGGACCGGCGGCCGTCCAGCCGGGCACGTGGCAGCGCCGCAGGGGTCCGCGGCGATAGGCTTCAGCCGTGTCCTACACCGGAGACGTGAGCCGCGGCGCGGCCGCCGACGTACGCGAACTGGACGAGCTGACCATCAGCAAGGCCTCGGTCGGCCCGCACGACAACAACGCCTACCTGCTGCGCTGCAACCGCACCGGCGAGCAGCTGCTGATCGACGCCGCCAACGACGCGGGCACGCTGCTGGCCCTGGCCGGCGACGCGGGCCTGGCCACCGTGGTGACCACGCACCGGCACGGCGACCACTGGCAGGCGCTGGCCGAGGTGGTGGCGAGCACCGGCGCCACGCCGGTCGCCCACCCCGCCGACGCGGGCGAGCTGCCGGTCAAGGCGGAGACCGTCGAGGAAGGACAGACCGTCCGCGTCGGGCAGGTCGAGCTGGAGGTCATCCACCTCGTCGGGCACACGCCGGGGTCGATCGCGCTGCTCTACCGCGACCCGCACGGGCACCCGCACCTGTTCACCGGCGACTCGCTGTTCCCCGGCGGCGTGGGCAACACCTGGGGCGATCCCGCGGCGTTCGGCTCGCTGCTGCACGACGTCGAGACGAAGATCTTCGACCGGCTGCCCGACGACACCTGGTTCTACCCGGGCCACGGCAAGGACAGCACGCTGGGCCGCGAGCGCCCGTCCCTGCCGGAGTGGCGGGCTCGCGGTTGGTGACCCGCTGACCCGCAGTCGGCGGTCGCCATCAGGCGGTCGCCGACGTCATGCACAGTGGACCGCCGCGATCATCACCATCAGGCAGGGGCCGACCGGCGGCAGCGGGAACTCCGGCCCGCGTGACAACTTCTGGGTTGTCGCGACAACCCAGAAGTTGTCACGCACGGCAGAACATGCCCAGGGGGCCGGTAACGACCGCCGCCGCCAGGCACGCGGTGGCCGACGGCTGCGGGGGTACGTCGAGCCGCCCTCACAGGTCACCAGCTCTCGGCGCCCGCGAACGAGGTCGGGGCGGGCCGGTAGCCCAGCCGCTCCCGGGCCGCGGTGATGTCGAGCGTGCGCTCCACCGCGAGGTGGCTCGCGGCGTACCGGGTCAGCCGGGGCGGGCGCCGGCTGCCCGCCAGCCGGAACAGCAGCTCGGCGGCCGTGGCGAGCGGCCACACCGCGCGCAGCGGCAGGTACACCGGCCGGGCGGCGATCCCGCGCGCGGCGAGCACCGCCCGCAGCGCGTCGTCGAGCACGACCGGCTCCGCGTCGGTCACGTTGAAGACGCCGCGTCCGACCGGCCCGGTCGCGGCCAGCAGGCAGGCGCGGGCGAGGTTGGCGACCGAGGTCAGGCTGACCCGCTGCCGCCCGTCGCCGACCGCGGGCAGCCACCGGCCGCGCACCGCCGCCAGCACCCGGGGCAGCAGCGTCGGGTCGCCGGGGCCGTAGATCGCGTGCGGCCGCACGACGATCGCGGCCCGCTCCGCCATGGCGGCGAGCACCAGCCGCTCGGCCCGGGCCTTGGAGCTGCCGTACGCGTTGAGGTAGCGCCGCACGGGTGCCTCGTCCTCGGCGGCCATGACGGTCGGCCGCCGGGGGTCGTACACGCTGGCGGTGCTGACGTGCACGAACCGCGCCGCGGGGAACGTCGCCAGGGCGCGGGCCGTGCCGTCCACATTGGTGGCGGTGAACTCGCGCGCCGGTCCCCAGTCGGACACCGTCCCGGCGCAGTGCACCACGGCGGCGACCTCGGGCGGCTCGGGCAGCGGCCCGGCGGCGAGATCCCAGCGCCGGTAGTCGACGCCGTCGAGCCCGGCCGGGGCGGGCCTGCGCCCGAAGCCGACCACCTCGTGCCCCGCCCGGAGCAGCTCCCGGCACACCTCGCCGCCCACGAACCCGGACGCCCCGGTCACCGCGATCCGCACGGCCTCACCGAGCCTGCTCGATCAGTCGGCGGAGGGCGGGGCGGTCGAGTTTGCGGGCGCGGCCGGCGCGGGGAAGTGCGGGCAGCACCACGATCTCGTCGGGCAGGGCCGCGTGGTCGATCACGTCGGGCAGCTCCCGGCGCAGCCGGGCGGGCAGCGCCGCGGCGGCGTCCGGTGCGTCCGCGACGACCGCGAGCACCACGCGCTCGTCACCGTGCGCGGGGTCGGGCAGGCCCACGAAGGCCGCCTCGGCGACGGCGGGCAGGGCGCACACGGCGGGCTCGTAGAGGCCGGGGTACAGGTTGAACGAGCCGCGGATCAGCATGTCCTTCTTGCGGCCGGCCAGCACGATCCGTCCCTGGTCGTCGAGGCGGGCCAGGTCGCCGGTGGGCAGCCAGTCCGGCGGCGGGTCGCCGAGGTAGCCCGCGCAGCGGTTCGGGCCGGCCAGCAGCAGCTCGCCGTCACCGGCGAGCCGGGCCGCCACGCCGGGCAGCGGCGCGCCGACCAGGTCGCCGGACGCGCCCGAGGCGGTGTGCGCGATCTTCTCGGCGGCGGTGGCGATGGCGACCGGCAGGATCTCGGTCATCGCGTAGATCGACAGCACCTCGGCGCCCGGCGCGGCCGCCACGGCCCGGCGCAGCAGCGGCGTCGGGGCGGGCGCGGACCCGAGCAGCACGAACCGCAGGCTGTCCGGCAGCGGGCCGGCGTCGAGCACCTCGGCCAGCTGCACCGGCACGGCGTACGTGTGGGTCGCGCCGCGTTCGTGCAGCTGGGCGAGGAAGGCGGCGGGCGGGGCGCCCAGCGGCGGCAGGGACCAGCACGCGCCGGAGATCAGCGTGGGCAGGCCGAGCATGAGCTGGTCGGTGTGCACGACGTCGCCGGGGCCGAGCGGCACCCGGGCGCGCAGCAGCTCCAGCGCGGCGGTCAGCGACGCCTGCGTGTGCACGACCGCCCGGGGATGCGCGGTCGTGCCGGAGGTGAAGATGACCGCGGCCGCTGCCTGGGGATCGACCGGCACGTCAGCCTGGCCGGGGGCGGCGGCGTGCGGTGGCAGCCGCCCGAGCGATGCGGCCGACCCGGCGGCGGCGTGGCCCGGCGGTCCGCTCGGCGAGTCCGCCTCGGCGGGCGCCTGGCGGAGCAGCGCGTCCAAGGACAGCGAGCCGCGTGGCACGCCGGGCAGCCACCGCCCGGTGTGGAGGTGGCGTTGCACGTCCAGCCGGGACAGGTTCGGCAGCAGCAGGCCGCGGCGGCGGGCGTACGCGCGCACCGGGCCGAGGCGGCTCGCCGCGTAGAGCAGGGACTCGGCGGCGGACCAGCGGGGCCGGGCCAGGCGCATGCGGGCGCTGAACATCTCCGGCCCCGCGCCGGGGTCGGCGAAGATGACGTGCCCGCCCGCGGCCACCACGGCCACGGCCAGCACCAGCGAGTCCAGCGAGGGCCGCACCGAGAAGAGCACCCCGTCGCCGGGCCGCAGCCCGGCCGCGCGCAGCCCGCCGCGTACCGCCAGCACCCGGCGGCGCAGCTCGCCGTAGCTCAGCCGGGCGCCGTCGCCCGCGATCAGCGCGGTGGCGTCCGGCGTCCGCGCGGCCTGCGCCAGGACCAGCTCGACCAGGCTCATCGCGCCACCACCAGCCGCCGGTAGGTCGGGATCAGCACGCCGCGCGCCGCCGCCCGGTCGGTGATGCGCAGCGGCGCGGCGGCGAGCACGGTCCGGGCCACCGCGCGGATCTCGGCCATCGCCAGCGGATACCCGATGCAGAAGTGCGGGCCCGCGCCGAACCACAGCCGCCGCAGCTCGGGCGGCTGCGGCCGGTCGAGGTCGAACGGCCCGTACGCCAGGCAGCAGTTGTGCGTCGCGAGCAGGATCCGGTCGCCGGGGCGCACCCGCAGCCCGCCGACGGTCGCGGGGGCGTGCACGCTGCGCAGCATGACCGGGGTCGGCGTGCTGACCCGCATCGCCTCGTCGATGGCCGGGTCGAGCAGGGACGGCTCGGCCGCGACCCGGTCGAGCTGCCCGGCGTCGTGCAGCAGCGCGATCAGCCGGGGCACCAGCGTGGCCACGGTCTCGGTGCCGGTGAGGAAGAACGCGCCCGCCGCGCCGCGCGCCTCGGCCTCGGACAGGCCGAGCGAGCGCATCCGCCCCATCACGGTGGCGTCGTCGCCGGACCGGTACGCCCGCGCCGCGATGTCGCCGATCGGGTCGAGCACCTCCCGCGCCCGCCGCACCTGCGCCGGGGCGAGCGTCCGGGTGCGCAGCGTCACCATCGCCACGATCTGCTCGCCCTGATGGAACATGCGCCGGTGGGCGGCCTCGTCGGCGGCGTCCAGCCCGATCACGGCGCAGATCACCGCGCCCGCCAGCACCCGCATGGTGTCGACCAGGTCCACCGGCTCGCCCGCGGCCAGCCGCCGGGCGAGCGCGTCCAGCGGCCCGGCCAGCACCCGCGCGCACAACCGGTCGGTGTACGCCGGGGTGAACAGCTCGGCCAGCCGCCCGCGCAGCGCCCGGTGCGCCGTGCCCTCCATGTTGAGCAGCACCGACGGCCCGAGGATCGGGGTCCACAGGTCACCCGACGCGCCCGGCCCGTCCTTGCGGAACGTCTCCCCGTCGAGCAGCACCTGCCGGGCCAGCGCCGCGTCGTTGACCACGACGCCCAGGCCGGGCACCCGCACGATCGGCCCGCGCCGGGCCAGCATTCTCAGCAGGGGGTACGCCACCGGATGCGCGCGCCGGTAGAGCCGCCGTTCCCAGGTGGCGGGCGTCAACGGATGTCCACCCGGTCCGGGGTGTAGCGGTGGTCGGCGTACCAGCCGAGCGTGCCGACCAGCCCGTACGCGCGCAGCCGCCGCACCGAGCCGTGCACCAGCACGTCCCTGCGCAGGCCGTACCCGGCGGTGATCCGGCGGACCCGGTTGACCAGGGCGCGGTCCTCGTGCACGTCCTCGATCCGGGTGCGCGGGAACCCGCCCGCCGCCTCGTACAGCTCCGCCGTGATCGCCATGTTGCAGCCGGGCATCATCACGTACGGGCCGACGTACGCCGCGTCGCGGTTGCCGGGCCGGAACCGGCCGAACGTCGCCGCGATCGACACCACGGCGGGCAGCAGCCGCCGCTCCCACCAGCGCAGCGGGAACTCGTCGGTGCGCGGGCGCAGCGGCCCGCTGAGCATGCGCAGCCCGTCGCCGAACCCGCGGCGCACGGCAGCCACCCAGCCGGGGTCGGGCAGGCAGTCGGCGTCGGTGCGGGCCAGCAGCGTCGCCCCGTGCGCGATGGCGTACCGCATGCCGGTGTCGGCGGCGCAGCCGGTGCCCTTCTCCGGCTCGGCGACCAGGTGCAGGTCCAGCCCGGCGGCGTGCTCGCGGACCACCTCGGCGGTGCGGTCGGTGCTCGCGTTGTCGACCACGACCAGCGTGAACGCGCGATCGGTCTGCTCGGCGAGCCGCCGTAGCGTCGCCCCGATCGAGGCCTGCTCGTTGTACGCCGGGATCACGACCCAGAGCGGGTGGCCCATCACAGCTCCGTGAACATCACGCCGAGGCTGACGCCGCCGGCCAGGCCGATCAGCGCGACCCGGTCGCCCGGCCCGCACCGCCCGTCCTGCATCGCCGTGGCCAGCTGCAGCGGCAGGGTCACGCTGGCCAGGTTGCCGTGCTCGGCGAGCGTGACCACGAGCCGGTCGGCGGGGATGCCCAGGCCCGCGCGCAGCGTCTCCAGGTAGGGCAGCGTCACCTGGTGCACGCACACCACGGCGAAGTCCTCCCAGGACAGTCCGGCGTCGCTCAGCATCGCCACGAACATGCCCGGCCCGGCGCGCAGGAACGCGTCGCGCATCCGCCGGCCGTCGCCGCTGAAGTACGTCGCGTCGGGGTCGCGCGGGCGCATCGACCCGCCCGCGGGCAGCGTGCCCAGGTCCCATGCGGTGGAGTCGGCGGCGAAGCGGCGGTGGAAGATCCCGCCGGTCTCGGCGGCCTCCAGCAGCATCGCCGCACCGCCGTCGGACAGCGTGTACCCGGCGAACGCGTCGACGAACTGGGCCCGGTCGCGCACCGACCAGCGCACCGCGCGGGAGGGCACCTCGCCGGAGCAGACCAGCACCCGCCGGTGCTGGCCGGTCACGATGAGCGCCTCGGCGAGCTGCATCCCGTTGAGGAAGCTGTTGCAGGCGTTCTTCACGTCGAACACCGGGCAGGACGCGCCCAGCTTGGCCGCCACGATGTGCGCCGTCGCGGGCTCGATCAGGTCCTGCGAGGCCGACCCGAACACGATCAGGTCCACGTCGGCGGCGGACAGCCCGCGGTCGGCCAGCAGCTTCTCCGCCGCCGCCACCGCCAGGTCGGAGGCCTGCACGTCGTCGCCGGCGTAGTGCCGGTGCCGGATGCCGGTCAGCCGCTCCACGATGGACGGCAGTGGCGTGAACCCGTCACTGCTCGCCGCGATCCGCCGCTGCACCTCGGCGCTGCCGACGCGGTCGGGCGGCAGGTACGCGGCGGCCCCCGCGATACGGGCTCTCATCGTTGTCCCCCCAGGTCGGCTCACCCCGTCCGGCTGTGGACGCCCAGCATGCCCTACCGCGCACCCGTTACCGTGCGGGGGTGAATTCCGCTCGCAATCCGGCGGCGCCTCCCCGCCCGGCACGAGGTCTCCGCGCGGCACGCAGGCACGAGGCGAGGCTACTGCGGGCGGGCAACCCGGCCCTGTTCGCGCTGCTCACGATCGGGCGGGTGGTCGGCCCGATCCGGCGGCTACCCAAGATCGGCTGGGTGGTGACCGACCCGGTGCTGTCGCGGCGCATCCTGAACGACTCGCGGCACTTCAGCATGGTCGGCGAGGGCGGCGTCGGTGACCTGTGGGGGCAGCTGTTCGGGCCGGAGATGGCCGCGTTCTTCGGCGGCTCCCGGCACGCCGAGCTGCGTACGCTCGGCCGCGACCTGTTCACCGAGGACAGCGCGCGGGCGCTGGTGGACCGGGCGCAGGGCCCGCACCACGCCCGGCTGCGCGCGCGGCTGGCCGCGGGGGAGACGGTCGACCTGGCCGAGCTGGTCCGGACCACGTCGGCGTACACCGTCGCCGACCTGCTCGGCATCGACCTGCCCGACGACGCCGCGGCCCGGGCGCTGTTCGACTCCGCCGAGCGGCTGGCGGCGCTGGCGCTGGGCACGCAGACCTCGACGGCGCTCGCGCCCGAGGTGATCGAGCGGGCGCGCGGGCTGGTCACCGAGATCACCGGCGGGGTGGCGCAGGCGTACCGCACCGGCGGGCCGGACACCATCCTGGGCCGCTGCCGGGGCGTCGGCCTCGGCGAGGAGCTGGCGGGCGGGCTGGCCACGCTGCTGGCGATCGCGGGCACCGAGACCGGCGCGTCGTCGCTGACCCGCACCGTGGCGCTGCTGCACGACACCGGCCAGCAGCACCTGCTGCTCGCCGACCCGTCGCTCATGCCGGGTGCGGTGCGCGAGGGCCTGCGGGTGACCACTCCGGCCCCCGTGATCGGGCGGCACATCGCGGCCGACGCGGAGGTCGGCGGCCGGCTGCTGCGCCGCGACGGCCGGGTGATGATGCTGACCTACGTCGCCGACAACGCGGCGGGCCCGTTCGACGTGACCCGCGCGTACGTGCCGGAGACCCGGCAGCTGTGGTTCGGTGCGGGCCGCCACCTGTGCCTGGGCGCGGCGGTCGCCCGGATCCAGCTCTCCCGCCTGCTGGAGACGCTGACCGCCGACGGCCGCCCGTGGCGGGTCGTCTCCCGGCGACCGGCCCGCCGGGTCCTGGTGCCGACCTACGCCTCGCTGCGCGTCCGCGCCGGGTGAGGGCGGGTCAGCGGGGGAGGGCGCGGCGGCGGTCGAGCAGGAAGTCGCGTTCGGCGGTGTTGCCGGTCGCGGCGATGGCGGCGTCGTAGGCCCGCGCGGCCTCGGCGTCGCGGCCGAGCCGGTGCAGCAGGTCGGCGCGGACCGCGTGGTAGATGTGGTGGCGGTCCAGCACGAACGCCGAGTGTCCGTCGCCGGGTCGGGCGGCGTGCGCCGGGCCGAGCATGTCGAGCAGGGCGAGCGCCTGCTCCGGCCCGTCCACCTCGGCCACCGCCACGGCGCGGTGCATCGCCACGACGGGGCTGGGCTCCAGCGCCAGCAGCCGGTCGTAGAGCGCGAGGATCCGCCGCCAGTCCGTGGCGGCCGCGGAAGGGGCGGCGGCGTGCTGCGCGCCGATCGCGGCCTGGAGCAGGTACGGGCCGGCGCCGCCCCGGCGCAGCCCCTGGCGGACCAGGGCCAGGCCGTCGAGGATCAGCTCGCGGTCCCAGCGGGTGCGGTCCTGCTCCGGCAGCGGCACGAGCGCCCCGGCGGCGGTGCTGCGCGCGGGCTGCCTGGCCCGCGCGAACAGCATCAGCGCGAGCAGGCCGAGCGGCTCCGGCTCGGCCGGCATCAGCTCGACGAGCAGCCGGCCCAGGCGCACTGCCTCGGCGCACAGGTCGGCGCGGACGAGCGTGGGGCCGGTGCTGGCGGCGTACCCCTCATTGAAGATCAGGTAGAGCACGGCCAGCACCGGCCGCAGCCGCGCCGGCAGGTCGGCGTCGCGCGGCACGCGGTACGGGATGCCCGCGCCCCGGATCTTGTTCTTGGCGCGGACCAGGCGCTGCGCCATGGTGGCCTCCGGCACCAGGAACGCGTGCGCGATCTCGGCGGTGCCGAGCCCGCCGAGCAGCCGCAGGGTCAGCGCGACCTGCGCGCCGCGGGCCAGCGCCGGATGGCAGCAGGTGAAGATCAGCCGCAGCCGGTCGTCGGGCACGGGCCCCTCCTCGCCGGGCTCGTCAGGGGCGTGCAGCAGCGCGGCCTGGGCGTGCCGGTCGTCGCGGGACGCCTCGCGGCGCAGCCGGTCCACCGCCCGGTTGCGGGCGGTCGTGATGATCCAGCCGGCCGGGCTCGGCGGCATGCCGTCGCCCGGCCAGCGCCGGGCCGCCTCGGCGAACGCGTCCTGGACCGCCTCCTCGGCCAGGTCGATGTCGCCGAAGGCGCGCACCAGCACCGCGACCGCGCGGCCGTACTCCGCGCGGTAGACGCGTTCGAGCTCCACTCAGCCGTCTCCGGTGTGCAGCGGGCGCACCTCGATCGGCAGGGTGGTCGCCCGGGCCGCCTTGCCCGCCCAGAACAGCGCCGCGTCCAGGTCCAGCGCCCTGATGATCCAGAAGCCGCCGACGTGCTCCTTGCCCTCCGCGTACGGGCCGTCGGTGAGCAGCACCTCGCCGTCGCGGACCCGCACCACGGTGGCGGTCTCCGGCGGGAGCAGGGCGTCGGTGCGCACCAGGGCGCCGGCCGCGTCGAGCTCGGCGTTCAGCTCGGCCAGCGCGCGCAGCACGGGGTCGAGGACCTCCGGCGGCGGCGGGCCGCCGTCGGGCTGGTAGATGCTCAGCAGGTACTGCTTCATGCCGGTCTCCTCCGGGCTCGGCGGCGGGCGGCGCCCGCTGCTCACCCTCTATACGAACAGGCCCCGCCCGGATCGACACGCCGTGCCGGCCCGATGGCGTCTGCCACGTATCGATCGAACCCCTTCCCCCGGGGGCACGGGTCGCGATAGCGTGAGCGTCCCCTCACCCCCCGGAGTCTTTCGTGCCCACCACCGAGCCCGTCATCGCGGACCGGCTGATGCTGGTCAGCATGCTCACCGTCGGGGACTACGCCATCGAGCTGTCCGAGACCGTCATGGTCCGCCCGGGCCAGCGGCACTGGGTCGAGGGCAGCACGTACTACGTGCAGTCGCCCGACGGCCGCACCCGCGCGGTCGAGGGCAGCGCGCACACGATCTGCCGCCGCTGACCCGGCGCCCCCGCCCGGCGTCCGACCCGGACCCGATCTTGGCTCCGGGGTTGTGTCGGCGGTTCGTGGGAGTATGGGTTCGGCAGGCGACGGTCGATCTCCCCGGGGGCAGCGGATGGCACAGGTCTTCGCGCACGTGACGATGTCGCTGGACGGGTTCATGGCCGGGCCGGACATCGGCGTCGAGCAGCCCATGGGCGCCGGCGGCGAGCGGCTGCACAGGTGGATCTTCGACCAGTCCGACGATGTGGACGCCGCGGCGGTGCGGCGGCAGTTCGCGCTGACCGGGTCGGTGCTGCTGGGCCGGCGCACCTTCGACGTCGGCATCGGGCAGTGGGGCGACACGCCGTACCCGGCGCCCTGCTTCGTGCTCACCCACCGGCCCGCGCCGGACCGGGTGGAGAAGAGCGGGACCTTCACCTTCGTGCACACCGGACTGTCCGATGCCGTGCGCGTGGCCCGCGCGGCGGCCGGGGACCGGGCCGTGACGGTGATGGGGGCCGACGTGGTGCAGCAGGCGCTGCGCGCCGGCCTGCTCGACGAGATCCACCTCCAGATCGCACCGGTGCTGCTGGGTGCGGGCCGGCGGCTGTTCGAGCACCTCGGGCCCGACCACATCGAACTGGAGCGCCTCGACGTCCGGGAGTCCGCCCAGGTCACGCACATGCGGTTCCGTGTCCTGAAATAGGCGCGGCCGCCGCTGGCCCGGCGGCCCGATCGCGGCTACCTTCGGCTGCATGTCGTCCGGTGAGGTCGTGCTCTGGGTCGTGCTCGGGCTGGCCGCCGCGGCCCTGCTGGCCTTCGCCGCCATCGTGCTGCGGTTCGTCGCGAAGGCCGCGCTGTCCTACGCCCGCCGCAAGCCCCTGCAGGCGGTGGCGTTCTTCGCGCTCCCCGGCGGGCTGGCCGCCTTCACCGCGACGTTCTTCGGGGCCGGGCTGCCGCTGGCCATGGGCATCGGCCTGGCCGTCGGCTTGTCCGTATTCCTCCTGGTCGGCATGGAGCTGGGTTAGCCAGCACACACTGCCGGGGGCGCGGTGGGCACCCACGCCGGGCCGGGGCGGTGTAGGGTGGGGGAAGCAGTTTCTTGTCTGTGGTTGTTCTTTCCTCACCGGCCTGACGCCGGTACCGGCTCCGCTCGGAGCGCCGAAGGTATACCGCTGCTCGAGACGGCCCCACTGTGGGCCTCGCAGCAGGCGTGGCCCCCATTTTCATCAAGGAGCATCACGTGGCCACCGGTACCGTGAAATGGTTCAACGCCGAAAAGGGCTTCGGTTTCATCAATGTCGACGGCGGCGGCGCCGACGTTTTCGTGCACCACTCCGCCATCCAGGTGAACGGCTTCCGCGAGCTGCACGAGAACGAGCGGGTCGAGTTCGACATCGTGCAGGGCGCCAAGGGCCCCCAGGCCGAGGCCGTCCGCCCCGTCTGATCCACCTCCCGCAGCCACTGCGGGAACCCTCAGCGGACCGGGTCCGCACCGCCGCACGGCGGTCGCCGGACCCGGCCCGTCCATCCGGTCCGTTCCTGTCAACTCCGTCCGGTCCGCCGGGCTCGGAGCCTTGCTTGCGGCGTGCCGACAACGGAAGGCTCCTATTGACCACCCCCACCCGTGAACCGGTCCGCCGTTCACGCCGGCGGCGCCGCTCGGCGCCCGCCCACCCCGTCGCCCAGGCCTCGGCCACCGCGACCATCTCCGCACCGGCAGCCACGGCTCCCGCGACGCCCGTGACCGCTCCGGCGGCGGACTTCGCCGAGCTGCCGCTGCACCCGGCCCTCGGGGCCGTCCTCGCCCGGCAGGGCCTGACCACGCCGTCGCCGATCCAGGCGGCCACCATCCCGGACGCGATCTCCGGCCGCGACGTGCTGGGCCGCGCCCGCACGGGCTCGGGCAAGACGCTCGCCTTCGGGCTGCCGCTGCTGACCCGCCTGGCCGGGCTGCGGGCCCGCCCGCGCCGCCCGCTGGGCATGGTGCTGGTGCCGACCCGCGAGCTCGCCGCGCAGGTCGCGGACGCGCTCACGCCGTACGCCAACGCGCTGCACCTGCGCACCGTCATCGTCGTCGGTGGCATGTCGCTGGGCCGGCAGGCCGAGCGCCTGCGGTCCGGGGCCGAGATCGTCATCGCCACCCCCGGTCGGCTCAACGACCTGGTGGAGCGTGGCGACTGCCTGCTCGACGAGGTCACCATCACGGTGCTCGACGAGGCCGACCAGATGGCCGACATGGGCTTCCTGCCGCAGGTCAGCTCGCTGCTGCAGGCCACCGCCCCGAGCGGGCAGCGGATGCTGTTCTCGGCGACCCTCGACGGCGACGTCGACCGCCTGGTCCGCCGCTTCCTGAGCAACCCCGTCCGGCACTCGGTCGACCCGCCCGCGGGCTCGGTCGTCGCGATGGAGCACCACCTGCTGCACGTCGAGTCGGGTGACAAGGACGCCACCACCGCGTGGATCGGCGCGCGGGACGGCCGGGTCATCATGTTCGTCAAGACCAAGCACCGGGCCGACCGGGTCGCCCGGCGGCTGCTGGCCGCGGGCGTCACCGCGGCCGCGCTGCACGGCGGCAAGTCGCAGCCGCAGCGCACCCGGATCCTGGATCAGTTCAAGTCCGGCGCGGTCAACGCGCTGATCGCCACCGACGTCGCCGCGCGCGGCATCCACATCGACGACCTCGACCTGGTGGTCAACGTGGACCCGCCGAACGACGCCAAGGACTACCTGCACCGCGGCGGCCGCACCGCCCGGGCCGGTCGTGCCGGGACGGTGGTGACGCTGGTCCTGGCCGAGGAGCGGCGGGAGACCGCACGGCTGGTCGCGGCGGCGGGCGTGCGCGCCCAGTCGACGACCGTGCGTCCGGAGGACGCCGAGCTGGCCCGGATCACCGGCGCGCGTACGCCGAGCGGCACCCCGGCCACCCTGCCGGCCCCGGCCCCGGCGCGCGCCGAGCCGGTGCGCGCGGCTCGGGGCTCGGGCTCCGGCCGGGGACGGCGCAGGCGCTGACCCGTTCCATCTTTCGCCCCCGGCCACACCAGGCCGGGGGCGAACCCGTCTCCGGCCGGCGGCGCGTCACCCGGTGCACAGGATCGACGACACCGCGTGGTCGCGTTTGGACAGCGTCTTCGCCGTTGCGGCACAATGACCGCATGACGCGCTGGGAGTACGCACGACTCGAGTACCGATCGGCCGGCACCCTCGGCGCCGACCGCTTCATGGACTGGGACGCGGTGTTCCACAGCCCCGACGGCGCCGAGCGCTGGGGCACCGACGAGCGCTTCGACGACCTGCGCCACCTCAACCGGGCCGGCGAGTCGGGCTGGCAGGCGTACGACCGGGGCGCGGTGTTCCTGCACACCGAGCCGTACCGGCTGCACGCCGTCACCTACTCGATGCGGCGCCGGGTGGAGTGAGCCGTCAGGCGGTGCGCCGGCCCAGGTAGAGCAGCGTCTCCACGGCCAGGGTCACCTTCTCCGGCAGCCGCTGCAGCAGCGCGGTGAACAGCGCCTCCCGGGTCGCCTCCGGCAGGATCCGGTACGTCGGCTGGGTCGACAGGTACGAGACGTAGTCGTCGGCCGACAGCGTGCGCTCCCAGGTGTAGAGGCGCTCGGTCAGCTCGCCGAACTCAGGCAGCGCCGCGAGGTCCGGGCCGGGCCAGTACTGCGACAGGTCGGTGCCGTCGGCCGGCTCCTCGTCGATCATGGCGTGCGGCGCGTACCCGGCGTGCACCTCGCGGACCAGCGCACGCAGCGCGTCGTCGGCGATGCGGTCGAAGTTCCAGAACAGCGCGATGGTGCCGCCCGGGGCGAGCGCCGCGGCGGCCCGCGCCCAGCGCTGCGAGCCGTCCGTCCACTGCCACGCCTGCGCGCAGAAGAGCAGGTCGAACGCGAGGTCGGGGGTGTACTGCTCCCACAGCGCCACCACCACGCGCACCGAGGACTGCCCGGCCAGGCGCTCGGTCAGCAGCGCCGCCATCTTCGGGTCCGGCTCGACCGCGGTGATCTGCAGCCCGCGCGCGGCGAAGGCGGTGGTCGCCTTGCCCGTGCCCGCGCCGACCTCCAGCGCCTGCACCCCGATCCCGGTGTACGCAAGCACGTCGTCGACGAGCCCCTCCGGGTAGCCGGGCCGGATGCGGTCGAACTCCTCGGCGATCTCACCGAACATCAGGCCCTGGGCGCGCGCGTCAGTCATTCGCGAGAGCGTAGTGCCAACCGCCGCGGTGCTCCACCCGAGCGCCGCCCCGGAAACGGTCAGGGCCAGTCGTCGCCGGCGTCCAGGCGCAGCCGCAGCAGCGTCTCCAGCGGCATCGACTCGCCGTCGCGGGCGCCCCGGCCGACGATCAGCGGCGGGTCGGCCGGCGGCACCTGCGCGCCGAGTAGCCGCGCCCGCAGCGACGACGGCACGCCCAGCACGTAGTACGTGCCGTCGGGGGTGACCGCCAGGGTGCGGTTGCGGTGCACGTACCAGCCGCGCAGGCCGGTGCGGTAGCGCCCGCCGCCGTCGTAGGCGAACGCGGTGAGCGCAACGGTGCGCAGGCCGCGCGCGCCCGCCTCGGCGGCGAACCGGCGCACCAGCTCCATCGCCCGCTCGGTTTCCACCGCCCGCTGCCGCCGCTCGGCCGCGGCGTGCTGCGCCACCGCATGGTCACGCCGCGCCCGCCAGTCCGACTGCTCATCCACGGGCCCGACCCTAGCGCGGCCGTGCGGCGGCGCTCAGCCGCCCTGGTGGCGCACCTCCAGCACCCAGTCGCCGGTGACGTGCTTCGGCTCCACCGTGACCGTGACCAGCGAGCCGGGCGTGACGCCGCGGCTGCGCCACGCCTGCTCCATCAGGTCGAGCTCGAAGGCGGCCGGCCGCTGCTCGTAGTCCCAGCTGTAGAGCACCCCCACCGGCACGCCGTTCACGCTGACCCGCAGCAGGCCGGGCGTCTGCGACCGGCCGACGAACCGCAGCGTGTCCCCGCCCCAGACCAGTTCCTTGGCCCCCGACTGGCCGAGCCACACCGCCGTCGCGGTCGCCGGATCGGGGCTGCTCCAGTTCAGCGGGCTCAGCACCGCCGGGCGCGGAGGCAGCGGGTACTCGTCGAACGCGGCGCGCTCGCCGACCAGCAGCGACAGGTAGCCGTCCGGGGGCGTCCCGCCGGCCCCTGCCGCGCCGTCGCCGGTCGCGCCGGAGCCCGACGGGCTAGAGGCCGCCGCGCCGGAACCGGACGGGCCCGGTTCCGGATCGCCGTCGGCGGCCCGGGGCCGGACCTCGATGACGGTCATGGTCACGGTCGCGGGCTTCCCGACCGACAGTCCCTGCGCGGCGAGGTCGGCTGGGGAGTAGCGCTGCCAACCGAGGGCGTGCAGACCGTCGCCGGCACAGGTCAGCTGCGACCAGGTGCGGCTGTCGACGCTGACGTCGACGACCACCTCGACCTCGGGTGCGCGGTGGCCGCAGTCCAGCCAGAGCGCCGCCTCCAGCGTCGTCGGCGTCCACACCAGCCGGACCGTCCGCTGCGCCATCGGCGCCGAGCCCCTGCCGACGACGTGGTATCCGTCGTGGTACTCGCCGATGGCGGCCAGCGGGTCCGGCGGCCCCGTCGGCGGCTGCGGTGCCCGCGGCCACGGCGCGACGGCGTACCCGGTGATCCCGGCCAGCAGCACCGCGCAGGCCGCGGCGAGCGAGGCCAGCCGGTTGCGGCGGCGCTGGGCGATGCGCCCGCGCACCGCCGCCAGCCGCTCGTTGCCCGCGGGCACGTCGTCGTCGCCGTCGGGCAGCGCCAGCGGCCGCAGGCTCGGGTCCAGGCGCAGGCTGGCCAGGGCGCGGGAGGCGTGCGCCTTGACCGAGCCGGCCGAGATGCCCAGCGTCTGCGCGATCTCGGCCTCGCTGAGGTCCTCGAAGTAGCGCAGCACCAGCACCATCCGCTGCTGCCGGGGCAGCCGGGACAGGGCGCGCCACACCTGGTCGCGGTCGTCCACGGCGGCCTGCGGCGCGGGCCCGGCCTGCTCGGGCAGCGTGTCGGTGGGCCGCTCGCCCGTCCAGCGGCGTCGCCACCAGGAGTTGTACGTGTTCAGTAGCACCTTCCGCACGTAGGGCTCCGGGTCTCCGCTGATCCGCCGCCAAGCCGACCACGACTTGGCCAGCGCCGTCTGCAACAGGTCCTCGGCGAGCGCGTGGTCGCCGGTGAGCAGGTAAGCGGTGCGCAGCAGGTGCCGCGACCGCGCCATGACGTACTCGTCGAACTCCGCCGTGCCGGCCATGTGCCGTGTGCCTCCCCGTCGCCCTGCGTCAGCAACAGGTACCGCATGGGAGCGCGCGGTGGTTGACACGGTGGCGGGAAACCCCGGTCACTCGGACGGCATCACCGCCAGCCACCAGTCGCCGGTCATGTGCGCGTCCTCGACCGTGACGGTCAGCTGCATCGGGTACGCCGCGCTCAGCCCGCGTCGCTTCGCGTCGTCGGAGGCCGGGTCGAACCGCGACTGCCACACCCGCTGCTCGTAGTCCCACCAGGTCTTGACCTCCACCGGCACGCCGTTGAGCAGCACCCGCAGCTCGCCGGGCGTCTGCGAGGCGGCCATGATCCGCACCGCCCGACGCTCCCAGCTGTAGACGGCCGTGCGCGGACCGTCCGCGGTGAGCAGCACGCTGCCGGTCAGCGCCGCGGCCGGCCGCGACAGCGGCGCGAGCGTGTCCGGCCGCTCCGGCAGCGGCACCTCGCCGAACGGCACCCCCTCGCCGACCAGCACCGCCATCAGACCGTCCGCCGGGGCCGGACCCGACGGCTCCGGGTTCTCCGGCTGCGAGCCCGGATAGACGTAGCCGACGTCCAGCGAGAAGCTGACCGTCATCGGCTCGCCCAGCTCGACCCCGGCGTCGCGCAGCGTGTCCGGGGCCGGTTGCAGGCGGGCGTCGAAGGACAGCCCGCGGGTGTCGCACTCGGCCGTGCCCATCGACTCCCCGTTGACCCGGACCGTCACCACCAGCGGCAGCTCGTAGCCCGAATGGGTGCAGGCCGGGAAGAACGCCAGGTCCATCGTGGACGGGGTCATCTCGAAGCGGCCCTGCTCGTCGCCGAACCGCGCCGACTCGCGCTCCACGATCCGGTAGCCCTGCAGGAAGTCCGGCACCCCGGCGAACTCGTCGGGCCCCCGGCCGGGCGCCACGGCGTACCCGGCGATGCCCGCCAGCACCACCGCGCAGGCCGCGGCGACCGACGCGAGCCGGTTGCGGCGGCGCTGCGCGACCCGCTCGCGCACCGCGACCAGGCGCTCGTTGCCCGCCGGGACGTCCTCGCCGGGCAGCGGCAGCGCCTGCAGGTCGGGATCGACACGCAGCCGGGCCAGGCCCTTGGCCGCGTAGCTCTTCACCGAACCGGGCGAGATGCCCAGCGCCTGCGCGATCTCGGCCTCGGTCAGGTCCTCGAAGTAGCGCAGCACCAGCACCACCCGCTGCTGGCGGGACAGCCGCCCGAGCGCCCGCCACACCTCGTCCCGCTCGTCGACGGAGGCCTGCGGGGCCGCCATCGGCTGCTCCGGCAGCACGTCAGTGGGGCGCTCGCCGTTCCAGCGCCGCCGCCACCAGGACCGGTACGTGTTGAGCAGCACCTGGCGCACGTACGGCTCCGGGTCGCCGTGGATGCGCCGCCACGCCGACCACGACTTCACCAGCGCGGTCTGCAGCAGATCCTCGGCCAGGGCATGGTCGCCGGTGAGCAGGTACGCGATGCGCAGCAGGTGCCGCGACCGCGCCATGACGAACTCGTCGAACTCCGCCGTGCCGGCCATGCCTCGTGCGCCTCCCCATCGGTGCCGTCAGCAACAGCTACCCGCTGGGGTACAGCATCGGTTGTGGCCCGTCGCGGTGTATTCGGCGGGATGTCATTGTCCCGCCGGGTAGAGCGCCACGAACCAGTCGCCGGTCATCCGCTCGGCCTGCACCGAGATGGTGATCAGCGACCCCGGCACCGGATCGAAGCTGCCGCCGGTGAGGCGGTTCCGCCCGGATTGCAGGGACGTGAAGGTGGGAGCGGCCTCCCACGGGGGTGTTGCGGTGCCGTCCGCCTCCACCACGGTCCACGGCAGGGTGCCGAAGTCGAGCGTGGTCATCGGCACGCCGTCGACGGAGACCGTCAGCCGTCCGGGCGACTGCGACCGGGCCCGCACCATCAGCGGCCCGCGCCAGATCAGGCGCGCATGGTGCGCGCCGCCGGCGTCGATCCAGGTGATCTTCGCCGGATCGACGGACTGCAGCACACGGTTCAGCGGCGCAGGCGGCGTCGACGGGAAGACCAGCGGGAACTCCTCGAACGTGATCAGCTCGCCGATCGCCACCGCCACCGTGCCCTCCGGAAGCGAATGATCCGATTGCAGCTCCAGGCTCACCACGGCCGGCTCGCCCGCGACGAGTCCCAGCCGCACCGGGTCGAGCACGCCCCAGTAGCTCCCCGTGAGGAATGGCTCGCCCAGGCACGCGCCCGCTCTCGCCTCCCGGCCGTTGACCCGGACCATCACCACGACATTGTCCGGGCCGGGTTGGCGACAGGTCACGAACAGCGCCTCCTGCTTCTCGCTCGGCGTCCAGACCAGTGCCCGGTCCAGGCGCGCGGCGTAGTCGTGCTGCGCCGACGGCCCCAGCCGGTAGTAGTCTGCATCCACGGGTATAGATCTGCTTTGTGCGAAGGCCGGAAGCTGGATCGGGAACGCGGGCTCCGGCATGGTCTTCGCGCGCAGCTGCGGCAGCAGGGCGTACGCGGCGATCAGCGCGATCACGGCCAGGCAGGCAGCCGTGACGGCAGTTGCGGTGCGCCGCAGCCGCCGTCGCCGCGCGATACGCCCGCGCACCGCGACCAGGCGCTCGTTGCCCGCGGGCGCGTCGTCGCCGGCCGGCAGGGGCAGCGCCCGCAGGCTGGGGTCCAGCCGCAGCTTCGCCAGCCCCTTGGACGCGTGGGTCTTCACCGACCCGGCGGAGATGGCGAGCGTCCGCGCGATCTCGGCCTCGCTGAGATCCTCGAAGTAGCGCAGCACGAGCACCAGGCGCTGCTGCCGGGGCAGCCGCGACAACGCCCGCCACACGCGGTCCCGCTCGTCGACCTCCGCTTGCGGGGCGGCCCCGGCCCGCTCGGGCAGCGTCCCGGTGGGCCGCTCACCGGTCCAGCGCCGCCGCCACCAGGAGTTGAACGTGTTGGCCAGCACCCGGCGGACGTACGGTTCCGGGTCGCCCTCGATGCGGCGCCAGACCGACCAGCATTTCACCAGGGCGGTCTGCAGCAGATCCTCGGCCAGCGCGTGATCGCCGGTGAGCAGGAACGCGACGCGCAGCAGGTGCCGCGATCGTGCCATGACGAACTCGTCGAACGCCGCTGCCTCGGCCATCCCCGTTCCTCCCCGCTCTCGTGGTTCAGCAGCAGTACCCGCTGGACCACGGCCCAGGTTGAACGCGGATCACCGCGATTTTCCCGGTGGGTGAGGATAACGGGGTGGAGATGTGGAACAACCCCTCGTGCTCGAAGTGCGCGGCCGCCCGGGAGGCGTTCGAGCTGGCGGCGGTCCCGGTGACGTTGCGGCCCTACCTGACACGGCCGCCGGACGCCGCCGAGCTGGAGCACGTGCTGGCACGGCTCGGCGCGCAGCCCTGGGAGGTGTGCCGCCTCGGCGAACCCGTCGCGGCCGAGCTGGGCCTGGCCGACTGGCCGCGCGATGCGGCGTCCCGCGACCGCTGGGTGGCCGCGATGGCCGCACACCCCCAGCTGATCCAGCGCCCCATCGTCCTCCTCGACGACGGCACCGCCCTCGTCGCCCGCACCCCCGAATCCCTCGCCCAGGTAATCGAAGGCCAGCGCGACTAGGACCCAGCCGGGCGGGGAAGATCGCTGTCTCCGGTCAGAAAGAGCAGCCTGACTGCGCCTTCCGACCGAAAGCAGCGATCATCGCCGCGAACCCCGCGCTCGGCCGCAGGTCACGAACCCGGCTCGGCCGCCAACCCCGGCCGGCCTCGGGGTCAGAGGAGCGCGTTGAGCTCGCCGTAGGGGAGTCCGTCGGCGACGGTGTCGTAGGTGCCCTTCGCGAGCAGCTCCTCGGTCGCCCGGCGCACCACCGCGTACGCGGCCGACGCGACCGACGACCCGAGGCTGACCCGCGCGACCCCCAGCTCCGCCAGCTCGGCGACGGTTGGTGATCCCGGCCCGACCAGGATGTTCAGCGGTGCCCCGACGCCCGCGACCAGCTCGGCGATGATCGTCCGGTCGGCCACGCCGGGCACGAACACCCCGTCCGCTCCCGCGTCCACGTACGCTCGCGCCCGCGCCAGCGCGTCGGACACCGAGTCGCCGCCGCGCAGGAACGTGTCCACCCGCGCGTTGATGAACAGCCCGGCACCGGCGGCCGCACGCGCCGCCGCGATACGCCGCGCCGCCTCGGCGACGGGCAGCAGCGGCTCCGGGCCGCCGGCAGCGGCGTCCTCCAGGTTGATCCCGGCCGCGCCCGCCGCCACGACCAGCCGCACCGTCTCGGCCACCCCCGCCGCGTCGTCGGCGAAGCCGCCCTCGATGTCGGCGGTGACCGGCACCGCGACGACGGCGGCGATCCGGGCGACCAGGTCCACGGCCCGGTCACGGTCGAGCGCGTTGCCGTCCTTCGCGCCCAGGCTCCACGCGACGCCCGCGCTGGTCGTGGCGACCGCCGCGCCGCCGGCCTGCTCGACGAGCCGGGCCCCGGCCACGTCCCACGCGTTGGCCAGCCGCAGCGGATCGCCGGGTCGGTGCAGCGCCCGGAACGCGTCGTACTTGTTGATCGTCATGGGCACAGTCCATCACGGCCCGCCGACACTCCACCGGCGGGAATCGGACGCGACCAGGGCATCACCACGACCATCCCCGGCACCGCGCGGAGATCGATGATCGATGGCATGATGTGCCGCATGAGCGCGGACGTCGTCACGGAACAGCGGTCCTCAGCGGGGCGGACCTTCGCCGGTGTGCTGAGCTCGGTGCAGCTCCTGCTGGTGCTGGCCTACGGCTACGGCGCCGTCGCCTACCTCACCACGGACGCGCTGTACTTCCCCGAGCAGTCGCCGCCCGGCTGGTCGTGGCCGGCGGTCCTGGTCACCGCCCTGGGCCTGCCCGTCGGCGTGATCTGCCTGGTGCTGGCCTGGTGGGCCTCGCGGTCGCCCGAGGTCCGGTCCGCGCCGCGGGTCCGCGCGCTGCTGCTCGCCACCAGCATCGCCACGGGCGTGATGGTCCTGGTCATGGCCACGCCGCCGGGCTGGGAGCTGTTCGACTGGTACGTCAGCTGACCGGCTGCTGCTCCGGTTCGGAGCGGCGCACCGTGCGCTGCTCGGCCCACTGCGACGTCTCGGCGGCGACCAGGCTCTCCACGTTCTCGACGAGGATGGTGTCGGCGCGCTCGGCGTCGTAGGGTGCCGCGCCCGCGCTCCACACCACGGCCTCGCGCTGCATCGCGACCAGCGTCGCGCTGGCCCGGATCCAGCTCTCGCCGGGCCGCACCAGCTGCCGCAGCCCGGCCAGCACCGCGACCAGCGCACCGAGCACCGCGGTGACGGCGGTGGCCGCGCCGAGCGCGGCGGCGGCGGGAATGCTCGCGGCGACCACGACGGTCGTGCCCTCCAGCGTGTAGTTCACGATGCGCTGGCGGTTCACCTGCCGGGAGTACCAGCCGAGCCGCTCCTGCACGCTGAGCGGCAGCGGGGAGCCGCCGGGCGAGGTGAGCCGCTGCCACCACACGGTCTGTTCCGCCATGCCGATCCCTCCCGGGCGCCGAAGTCCCGATGATGGTGGCACGGTCCTTCCCGGACGGACAGCCCTGGTTCGGTCGGGGTCCCGACGCTCCGGTGACGCCGTACGGTGCCGCGACGGGGACGGAGTGTCACACCCGGTGTCTAGCTTGGATTCATGACGCCGGATATGGACGACGCACGCACGGTCGACCGGACCTTCACCGAGCTGACGAGGTTCAACGAGGTGCTCCAGGCGAGCCCGCTGGGCGCGCTCGCCGCGCACTTCGGCGAGCTGTCACGGCTGCTGGCGGCGGGGGAGATCAGCCGCGACGAGTTCGACGAGCGGATGGCCGAGGGCCGCCGCCGGCTGGGTTTCCCGGTCGGGTCCGAATCGGAGCCGCGATGATGGACGATGCGACGATGCGCCGTGAGTTCGACGCGATCCTGGCCGCGAGCGGCATTGCCGGGTACGGTCCGGCCCCTGCGCTCACCCCGCGGGTCCGCTACTGGGCGCGCCTGGTGCGGGCGGGCCGGATGACGCCCGCCGAGTTCGAGGAGCGGGTCGCCGCCGCACGCCGCGAGCTCGGCTTCGACGGCTGAGCCGGAGAGGCGCCCGTGGGGCGCCCCTCCGGATCGCTACTGCGCCTTCTCCTCCAGGTCGAGGCAGACGCTGTTGATGCAGTACCGCGCGTCCTTCGGCGTGAACCCCTCGCCGTCGAAGCGGTGCCCGAGGTGGGAGTCGCAGTGGGCGCAGCGCACCTCCACGCGCACCATGCCCAGCGACCTGTCCTCGATGTACCTGATGGTGCCCGGCAGCGCCTCGTCGAAGCTCGGCCAGCCGCAGTGGCTGTCGAACTTCGTGGCGCTGTCGAACAGCGCCGTGCCGCAGCCCCGGCAGCGGTACGTGCCGGAGGTCTTGGTGTTGACGTACTTGCCGGTCCACGGTGCCTCGGTGCCCGCCTGGCGGAGCACCCGGAACTCCTCCGGGTCGAGGCGCACGCGCCACTCCTGCTCGCTCAGCTGGCTGACGTTCTGCTCCATGCCTCGACCGTACGCGGTAGCGTCGGGCCATGCCCAAGGCGCAGGCCCTCGAGTACGAGGTCGGTAACCACACCGTAAGACTCAGCAGCCCGGACAAGGTCTTCTTCCCGGAGCGCGGCTTCACCAAGCAGGACCTCTTCGAGTACTACCTGGCCGTGTCCGAGCCCATGCTGCGGTACATGCGCGACCGGCCGACGATGCTGCAGCGCTTCCCGGACGGCATCGGCGGAGAGATGTTCTTCCAGAAGCGGGTGCCGCAGCGCGGCGTCCCCGACTGGATCACCACCGCGGAGATCAAGTTCCCGAGCGGGCGCAAGGCCGACGAGCTGTGCCCGAAGGAACCGGCGGCCCTGCTCTGGGCGGCGCAGATGAGCACGGTCGTGTTCCACCCGTGGCCGGTGCGCGCCCCCGCCACCGAGCACCCCGACGAGCTGCGCATCGACCTCGACCCGCAGCCGGGCACCGGGTTCGCCGACGCGGTGAAGGTGGCCGGGCTGGCCCGCGAAGTGCTCGCCGATGCCGGGCTGGCCGGCTACCCGAAGACCTCCGGCGGGCGTGGTATCCACATCTATGTCCGGATCAAGCCGGAGTGGCCGTTCGTGGAGGCGCGCCGGGCGGCGATCGCGTTCGCCCGCGAGCTGGAGCGCCGCGACCCGGTCCTGATCACCACGGCGTGGTGGAAGGAGGAGCGGGGCGAGCAGGTGTTCATCGACTACAACCAGATGGCCCGCGACCGCACCATCGCCGCGCCGTACTCGCTGCGCGCCAACCCGCGCGCCACGGTCAGCACCCCGGTCACCTGGGACGAGCTGACGCAGATCGAGCCCGACGACTTCGACCTGCGCACCGTGCCGCCGCGGCTGGCCGAGGTCGGCGACCTCTACGCCGGCATGGACGACGTCGCGCACGACCTCGGCACGCTGATGGAGTGGTGGGAGCGCGACGAGCGGGACCGCAAGCTCGGCGAGATGCCGTACCCGCCGGACTATCCGAAGATGCCCGGCGAGCCGATGCGGGTGCAGCCCAGCCGCGCCCGCACCGACCACGCCGAGTGACGCCTACTGGGGCGGGCAGACCGTCCCGGCGGGCGGCACCTCCAGGTTGATCAGGAAGTTGTTGACGTACCGGTTGATGCAGCGCGTCTCCGGGTAGGCGGTGTGCCCCTCGCCGTCCCAGGTCAGCACGACGCCCACGCCGAGCATGTCGGCGAGCTTCTGCGTCTGCTCGTAGGGCGTCGCGGGGTCGCCCTTGGTGCCCACCACCAGGATCGGCGGCGCGCCCTCGGCCTTGCCCGTCGGGTAGGGGTCGCGCTCGGTCGGCCACACCGAGCAGGTGAGCATGCCCACCGCCAGCGGCGCGCCGAACAGCGGGTACTTCTGCCGCCACTCGGCCTGCAGCCTGCGGATGTCGGCGACGCTGGTCGGCTTGGCCTCGTCGGCGCAGTTCACCGCGGCGTTGGCGTCGAAAAGGTTGGTGTACTCGCCGTTGGCGTCGCGGTCGGCGTACGAGTCGGCCAGTGCGAAGATCGCCTCGGCCTTGCCGTCCTGCAGGTCGGCCAGGGCCTGGCCCAGGTCGGGCCAGCGGGCCTGGGTGTAGAGCGAGGACACCACGCCCCAGAAGATCCAGCCTGCGGTGGCCTTGCGGCCGTCGGCGTTGCCGACCGGGTTGGTCTCCGCCTCCTGCATCAGCTTCTCGACCACCGCGCGCGGGTCGCCGTCGATCGGGCACTGGCTCCTGTTCTTGACGCACCAGGCGGCGAAGTTGTCGAACGCGCGCTCGAAGCCCATCGCCTGGCTCTCCGACGACTGGACCGAGGTCTGCGTCGGGTCGACCGCGCCGTCGAGCACCATGGCCCGGATGTTCTGCGGGAACAGCTGCGCGTACACCGCGCCGAGCAGTGTGCCGTACGAGTAGCCGAGGTAGTTCATCTTGCCCTCGCCCAGCGACACGCGGATGGCCTCCATGTCCCGGGCGGCCTGCTCGGTGCCGAACAGGCCGAGCCGCTCGCCGTACTTGGCCTTGCAGCCGTCGGCCATCTTCCGGGTCAGCGTCTCGACCTCCTGGAACTCCGGCCAGGTCACCGGGTCGGGGTCGGAGGCGAAGGTGGCGTCGAGGTCGGCGTCGGTGTAGCAGTCGACCGGGGTCGACCGGCCCACCCCGCGCGGATCGAAGCCGACGATGTCGAACCGCCGGGTGATCTCGACCGGCAGGCCGCGGGTGAGGTACGCCGCCAGGTCGATGCCGGAGGCGCCCGGCCCGCCCGGGTTGACCATGAGCGCGCCGATGCGGTC
Source organism: Catellatospora sp. NPDC049609 (assembly GCF_040675365.1). Taxonomy (NCBI): domain Bacteria; kingdom Bacillati; phylum Actinomycetota; class Actinomycetes; order Micromonosporales; family Micromonosporaceae; genus Catellatospora; species Catellatospora sp. NPDC049609. The sequence goes on from NZ_JBFAOU010000028.1 coordinate 50,946, forward strand.
GCGCTGGTCGGTGGCGCGGGCGCGCATCACCTCGATGTCGATGGTCTGGCCGTCGTCGGGCTTGTTCCAGTTCTGCGGGACCTTGACCGTCTTGCACTCGAAGGTGAAGTCCGACGGCGCCTTGCCGAGCAGCGCGGCCGGCACCTCCGGGCACAGCCGCCAGCCCGGCTCCGGGCTCGCCGCGGGCCCCGGGCTGCCGCCGAAGTCGGGCAGCGGCAGCACGCAGCCGGTGGTGGTCATGGTCGCGGCCACCAGTGCGACGACGGCGCGGGCAACCCTGTTGTACCTGAGACGCACGAGCGTGTTCACTCCCCCCGCAGACAGATCCGCCCGAGCCTACGGGGTACGCAGTACCTCGTCGACGTTGAGGCTGATAGGACGGTCGAGCTGGTCGTAGGTGCAGGATCGCGGGTCGCGGTCCGGGCGCCAGCGCTGGAACTGGGCGGTGTGGCGGAAGCGGTCGCCCTCCATGGCGTCGTAGGCGACCTCGACCACGAGTTCGGGCCGTAGCGGTTCGAAGGCAAGGTCCTTACCTCCCGTCCAGCGGCTGGGTGCGCCGGGCACGCGCTGACCGTCCGAAGCCGACCCCCACGGGTGGTCGGTCGGGTTGCGGTACGGCTCCAGCTCGGTGAGCAGCTCGGCCCGCCGCGCGGCGGTGAACGACGCGCTGACCCCGACGTGGTGCAGCGTGCCCTGCTCGTCGTAGAGGCCGAGCAGCAGCGAGCCCACCACGGGCCCGGAGGTGTGGTAACGGAAGCCGGCGACCACCGCGTCCGCGGTGCGCTTGTGCTTGACCTTGAACATGAGCCGCTTGCCGGGGGAGTACGGCAGGTCGGCGGGCTTGACGATGAGGCCGTCGAGCCCGGCGCCCTCGAACGCGGTGAACCACTCGCCCGCGGTCGCCGGGTCCGTGGTGATCGGCGTCAGGTGCACCGGCGGCTCCACGTGCGCCAGCGCCTGCGCCAGCAGGGCCCGGCGCTGGGGGTAGGGCTGGTCCATCAGCGCGCGGTCGTCCAGCGCCAGCAGGTCGAACGCGATCACGTCGGCGGGGATCTCGACGGACAGCTTGTTCACCCGTGACGCGGCCGGGTGGATGCGCTGGCTGAGCAGGTCGAAGTCGAGGCGGGGGAGGCCACCCTCGTCGCGCCGGATGATGACCAGCTCGCAGTCGATCACGCAGCGGGCGGGCAGCTGCTTGAGGGCGAGGTTCACGACCTCGGGGAAGTAGCGGGTCAGCGTCTTGCCGCCGCGGCTGGCGAGCTCGACCTCGTCGCCGTCGCGGAAGATGATGCAGCGATATCCGTCCCACTTGGGCTCGTACGTCATACCCGGCTCGGTGGGCAGCTTCGACACCGGCTTGGCCAGCATCGGCTCCACTGGGGGGTTAACCGGCAGATCCATGCCACCAGTCAACCAGCAAACCCCCCATCCCGCGCCGAACCTCCCCCTTTGATCATGAACATATGTCACGGTTCACCGGCGTGTCCTTGCCACAACCTCCTGATCGACAGCGGTCCGGCATCAGGCCGCGGGCCTGCCGAGGCTCGCCTGCTCCTGCTCGAAGCGGAACTCGCGGATGAAGCAGTCCCGGGGCTGGCCCACCGCGAACAGCACGCAGTCCGCGACCGAGCGGGCCGTGAGCATGGCATCGGCGGTACGCGGCCCGTCCTGCACGAAGTCCGGCGGGAACAGCGAGATCACCCGGATCCCCTCGGGACGCAGCCGGTGCGACAGGATCCCGGCGAGCCCGGCCTGCGCGTGCTTGGCGGCGTAGAAGGCGGGATGGGCGGTCGAGCGGTGGTGGCCCGGCTCGCCGCAGCCGGAGATCAGGTTGACGATGTCGGGCCGCGCCGACGCGCGCAGCAGCGGCAGCAGGTGCTTGACCAGCAGCGTGGTCCCGGTCGCCGCTCCGCCGATCAGCTCGGCGACGGTCTCGTCGGACACGTCGCCCAAGTCCGGGCCGCTGGCGTACGCCGCCGCGTTGTTGACCAGCACGTCCAGGTCCCCGGTGCGCCCGGCGACGGCGTCGGCGAACCCGCGTACCGCGTCGGGATCGGCGAGGTCGCAGGCGTACGCCTCGGCGCCACCACGCCCGTCCCGCTTGATCAGGTCGGCGGTCGCGCGCGCCGCCGCGATGTCCCGCGCCGACAGGTGGACATGGGCACCCCGGGCGGCGAACTCGACGGCCAGCAGCCGTCCCGTGTCGCGTCCCGCTCCCGTGATCGCCACCCGTAGTCCCTCGAAAGTCATGCCGTGATCACACCACCTCAACCGCGCTTGAGGTCAACCGACCGCCCCGCCCTGCCCCCGCCTGCCCCGCCGGCCCGGTGATCACGGTGCCAGGGTGGGGAAACGCCGTCGAACACGTCCACAAGTTCATGATCAACGCAGGAAAGCGGGGAGGGCTGCAACAAAGCTGCACATGGAAGTGCTTGTGTGAGGGAAAGCGCTTTCCCTATGCTGCGTGGACACACGTCGAGTTACATCGATGTTTCGATCTCGCGGCGAGAGGAAGGCGCATGAAGGTACGTACCAGGCTCGCCACCGCCGCGGTGGCGGCAGTGACGGCGGCGGTGGTGCTCCACGCGAGCACGGCCAGCGCGGCGACGATGTTCAGCGACGATTTCAACGACGGCGACGCCACGGGCTGGACCACGTCCGGCGGGACGTGGGCGGTGGCCGCGGACGGCTCGCCCGTGCTGCGGCAGTCGGGCACCAGTTCGGACGCGCGCGCCCGCGCCGGGTCCACGGCGTGGACGGACTACACGGTCACCGCCCGCGTGAAGCTGACCGCGGTCAACGGGACCAACCGGTTCGCCGCGGCGCTGGCCCGGGCGCAGTCCAACACCAGCTACTACTACCTGGCCCTGCGGACCAACCACACGGTCGAGCTGAAGAAGCTGGTCGGCGGCTCGTCGACGACGCTGGCCAGCGCGGCGGTCACGGTGACCACGGGAGCGTGGTACACGCTGAGCCTGAAGGTGAGCGGGAGCAGCCTGCAGGGCAGCGTGAACGGCGGCGCGACGGTGTCGGCGACCGACGGCCAGTTCGTCACGGGGCAGGTCGGCGTGGCGACGTACAACGCGGCCGCGAACTTCGACGACGTGCTGGTCGTCGACGCGGCGGGCCCGTCGCCCAGCGCGAGCGCGAGTGCGACGAGCAGCCCCAGCGCCAGCCCGCGGCCGAGCCCCAGTGTCAGCCCGAGCCCGAGCAGCCCGCCGAGCCCGAGCACCAGCCCGAGCGGGCCGCCGAACCCGCCGGGGCCGGGGCAGCCGGACGGGTTCGCCACGGTCGCCGGATACGGCCAGGCCACCACCACGGGCGGCGCGGGCGGCCCGACGGTCACCGTGGACACCACCGAGGAGTTCCTCGACTACATCGCGCGCACCGGGCCGTACGTCATCCAGGTGTCGGGGACGATCACGCTGCCGACCGGCACCACCGACGGCATGCACAACGTGGCCTCGGACAAGACGATCGTGGGCCTGGGCGCCACCGCACGCCTGGTCGGCGGGGGCCTGAACATCGGCCTGCCGATCAGCGACGCGGTGACCTCGCCGCCGGCGAACGCCGTACACAACATCATCATCCGGAACCTGTCGATCAGCGGCGCGAGCGACGACCTGATCAACGTGCAGATGTTCTCGCACCACATCTGGATCGACCACAACGACCTGTCCGACGGCGGCGACGGCGCGCTCGACATCAAGCGCGGCTCCGACCTGATCACGGTGTCGTGGAACAGGTTCCACGACCACGACAAGACGACCCTGGTCGGCCACGACGACGCCAACGGCGCGCAGGACACCGGGCGGCTGCGGGTGACCTACCACCACAACTTCTTCGACCGCTCCGACCAGCGCAACCCGCGGGTGCGGTTCTCGCCGCTGGTGCACGTCTACAACAACTACTACTTCGACAACAGCTACGGCATCGCGTCGACCAACGAGTCCGGCCTGTTCGTGGAGGGCAACTACTTCTACAGCGTGAACAACCCGGGCCGGGTCGAGTTCAGCGGCCCGCTGGGCCGGATGGTCGAGCGCAACAACATCCTCGTCGAGTGCAACCACCCCATCGAGGTGCGCGGCACCGTCGCCGATCCCGCCGGTTTCTACCCGTACACCGTGGACCCGCCGGCCTCCGTGCCGACGATCGTCCCGGCCGGTGCGGGCGTCGGAAAGATCTGAGGGGGTACGCCATGAGTCCGCAACCCTTGCGCCGGGCGGGCCGCAGCGCGGTGCGCCGGGCCTGGGCGGCCGTCGCCGTGCTGGCCGCCACGGTCGCGATCAGCGCCTTCGCGGTCGGCCGGGCCGACGCGGCGACGCTGCTCAGCGACGACTTCGCCGACGGCAACGCGTCGGGCTGGTCCACCTCGGGCGGCAGCTGGTCGGTGTCGGCGCAGGCCTACCGCCAGTCGAGCACCGGGGCCGACGCCAAGGCGCAGGCCGGCGCGACGATCTGGACCGACTACACGGTGCGGGCGCGGGTGCAGCCGGTCGCCTTCGGCAACAGCACCCGCGCGGCCGGGGTCGTCGCCCGCGCGCAGAACATGACCAGCTTCTACGCGCTGGTGCTGACGGGCGGCGGCACGGCGCAGCTGCGCCGGGTCTCCGGCGGCGGGGTGACGGTCCTGGCCAGCGCGCCCGTGCCGGTCGCCCCGGGCACCTGGTACACCCTCGCGCTGTGGGTGAACGGGTCGCAGCTGTCCGGGGCGGTCGACGGGGCGACGCTGGTCAGCGCCACCGACGGCACCTTCGCCGCGGGCAGGGTCGGGCTGGTCGCCGCGTACACCAGCGCGGTCTTCGACGACGTGACCGTGGAGGGCGGGCCGGGCACGCCGCCCAGCCCGAGCGTCAGCGCGCCCCCGTCGCCGAGCGCGTCGCCGCGTCCCAGCCCGAGCGCGTCACCGAGCCCGAGCGCCAGCCCGAGCCCGAGCGCGTCGCCGTCGCGGCCGCCGAGCCCGTCGCCGAGCACGAGTCCCGGCCCGGTGCCGCCCAACCAGGCGGACGGCTTCGCGAGCGTGCACGCGCTCGGCCAGAACGGCACCTACGGCGGGGTGGGCGGCCCGACGGTCGTCGTCGACACCACCGCCGAGCTGCTGGCGGCCATCGACACCATCGGCCCGATGATCATCCAGGTACAGGGCACGATCACCATCGACAGCAAGCGCGGCGTGCGCCCCAACAAGACGATCATCGGTCTGGGCGCCAACGCGACGATCAACGGGGGCGGGTTCGACTTCTACCGCTCGTACAACGTGATCGTCCGGAACCTGACCTTCACCAACGCCGAGGACGACGCGGTCAACGTGGGCCAGAACTCGCACCACGTCTGGATCGACCACAACCGGTTCGTGGCGCCCGTCGACGGCTCCATCGACATCGTCCGCGGCGCGGAGTACGTCACGGTCTCCTGGAACCACTTCGACCACACCGACAAGTCGATGCTGATCGGCCACTCCGACGGCAGCGGCAGCGAGGACGTCGGCCACCTGAAGGTGACCATCCACCACAACTTCTTCGACCACAGCCGCCAGCGCCACCCCCGCGTGCGCTGGGGCGACCCGGTCCACGTCTACAACAACTACTTCCTCGGCAACGAGCTCTACGGCGTCGCGTCCACCCAGAACGGCGGCGTGCTGCTGGAGGGCAACTACTTCGAGAACGTGCCGTTCCCGTGCTTCTCCGCCTCCGGCTACGCCGACAGCGGCCCGGGACGCCTCGTCCAGCGCAACAACGTGTTCGTCGGCTCCGGGACCTGCGAAGTCTCCGGCACCGTGGCCGACCCCGGCACGTCCTACGCCTACACCGTGGCCGCCCCGGCCACCGTGCCCGCAACTGTCACCGCGGGAGCCGGCGTGGGCCGTATCTGACGGTGGGCGGTGGGGTGGTTCGCCGACCACCCCACCGGCCGGGGCCCGGATTTCACTGCGTTGATCATGAACTTATGGCACGGTACGACGGCGTGTCGCTGCCATAACTTCATGATCGACTGCCCGGAGGTCCGGTCGGACAGGGGCTGGCGCGCGTAGGTTCGGACGGGTGGGCACGTTGGTGTCGGTGAACGTGGGGCTGCCGAAGGACGTCGCGTGGCACGGGCGGACCGTGTACACCGGCGTGTGGAAGCAGCCCGTGGACGGGCCGGTGCTGCTGCGGCGGCTCAACCTCGACGGCGACGGGCAGGGCGACCTGGCCGGGCACGGCGGCGAGCAGCGCGCGGTGCTGGTGTACCAGCTCGACTCGTACCGACACTGGGCGCAGGAGCTGGGCCGCGACGACCTCACCCCCGGCAACTTCGGCGAGAACTTCACCGTCGACGGCCTGCCCGACGACGAGGTCTGCATCGGCGACCGCTACCGCGTCGGCGACGCCGTCGTGGAGGTCACCCAGCCGCGCGTCACCTGCTACCGCGTCGGGCTGCGGATGAACGAGCCACGGCTGCCGGCGCTGCTCGTCGCACACCGGCGGCCCGGCTTCTACCTGCGCGTGCTGACCGAGGGGCTGGTCCGGGCGGGCGACGAGTTCGTCAAGCTGTCCACCGGCCCCGAGGCGATGACCGTCGCGGAGCTCGACGCGCTACTCTACCTGCCCGGACATCCCCGCGACGGTGCCGCGCGGGCGCTGCGCATCCCGGCGCTGAGCCCCGGGTGGCAGGCGTCCATGCGGGCGCTGCTGGAGCAGTCCGACGGGCAGCGCGGCAACGCGGGCCTGACCGCCACCGCCGCCCCGCCCGCGTGGCCCGGCTTCCGGCCGCTCACCGTGACCGCGTACGCCGAGGAGACGCGCGACGTCTTCTCCCTGCACCTGGCCGCCGCCGACGGCACTCCGCTGCCCCCGGCCCGGCCCGGCCAGTTCCTGACCCTGCGCCTGCCCGCCCCGGACGGGCCGCTGATCCGCAGCTACTCGCTGTCCGGGCCGCCCGGCGACGCGGCGTACCGCATCAGCGTCAAGCAGGAGCCGCACGGCCTCGGCAGCGCGTACCTGCGCGCGAACGTGCGCCCCGGCACGGTCGTCGAGGCGGCCGCGCCGCGCGGCACGTTCACGCTCGAACCCGGCGACGGGCCGGTGCTGCTGCTGTCGGCGGGCATCGGCGTCACCCCGGTGCTGGCCATGCTGTACGCGCTCGCGGACCAGCGCTCCACCCGCGAGGTGTGGTGGGTGCACGGCGCGCGCGACGGCGCGGAGCACGCCTTCGCGGCGGAGAGCCGCGAGCTGGTCGGGCGGCTGCCGCACGGCCACGCCCTCGTCTGCTACAGCCGCCCCGGCCCCGGCGACCGGGCGGGCCGCGACTACACCACGGCCGGCCGCGTCACCGCCGACGTGCTGCGCGAGCTGCGCCTGCCGCCGGACACCGCGGCCTACCTGTGCGGCCCGGCGGCCTTCACCACGCAGGTCACCGCCGCGCTCGGCGAGCTGGGCCTGGCCGCCGTGCACAGCGAGCTGTTCGGCTCCCAGCCGGGGATCACCCCCGGCATCGCCGCCGCGCCGGACCGGCCGCCGCACCCGCCGGACGGCCCGCCCGGACCCGGTCCGGCCGTGTCGTTCGTACGCAGCGGCCTGACCGTGCCCTGGCGTCCCGAGTACGGCAGCCTGCTCGAACTCGCCGAGGCGTGCGACGTGCCGGTGCGCTGGTCGTGCCGGACCGGGGTGTGCCACACGTGCGAGAGCGGGCTGCTGTCCGGGCAGGTCGCCTACACCCCCGAGCCTGTCGACGCGCCCGCCGAGGGCAGCGTGCTGATCTGCTGCTCGCAGCCGGCCGGCGAGGTCGCCCTCGACGTGTGATCCGCACTCCGGCGTGAGGCGAGGCGGGCGTGAGGGCGGGCGCGGCCGCACGGGGTGCGAGCCATGGGGGCGCGCCCGCCCTCGGTCTCGGCGGGGTCTCATCCGGTCAGGTACGGGCGGACGAGCTGCGGCTCGGGCTGCCAGTCGGCGTAGTGGGCGATGAGCCGGGCGCCGTGGCTGCGCTCGTCGCACGGGTGGCTGCGCCCGCACTGCCGGCAGCAGCCGGTGTGGTCGCGCCGGTGCACGGCCAGCAGGTGCACGCCGTACGCCGCCTGCGCCTCGGCGTACCTCAGGAACTCCCGCTCCGCGATCGGTGTACCCATGCACTCCTCCACTGAGTTGACATACTAGACACAGTTGTGTCCGAATGGGACCCGGTGTTTGCGGTTCAGCCGTGCCGCGCATCCGTCGAGCTGAGGTTATGGCGGGGAGACGCAGGGCGCGTCGGCCAGGGCGTAGGCCGCGAAGTAGGCCCATGGAGGTCATGACCTGGGGAGGGCGTCGGTGACGGCAGTCGATCCGCTGGGCCGCCTGATCGCGCAGCGGCGGCGTCAGCTCGGCAAGAGCCAGGAGCGGCTCGCCGAGCAGATGTGCCTGCGGTCCGGCCGGGCGACCATCACGAAGAACGAGGTGTCCCGGTACGAGCGAGGCGAGCGCGTGCCCAGCGCGGACTCGCTGCGGCTGCTCGCCGACGTGCTCGGCTTGCCGCTGGAGGGTCTGGAGCGGGCGGCGGCGGTGTCGCGTGGTCGGCGACACCGGTCGACACCGGAGGTGTCGGCACCGCGATCGACCGTCCCGCCTCCGGTGGGCGAGACTGGTCCACATCGGGAGGTGAACGCCACGGAACGCCGGGAGATGCTTCGGCAGCTGGCAGCCGCGAGCCTGGTCGTCGCGGGCTGGCCGGTCGGTGCTGCGCACGGTGCCGAGCTGCCGTCGCGCATCACCCCGGAACACGTCGCCGAGCTGCGCGAAGCCGCCAACCTGTACCGGCAGTGGGTGCGCCGGCATGGCGGTGGGGGCCTCGGCAGGCACATCTCCGCCCTGCTGGAACGGGCGACGCTGATGCACGGTGCGGCCGTGACCGAACAGACCCGAGGAGCACTGCTCAGATGCCTGGCCGACCTGGCGGGCCTCGGCGCCTACGTGGCCCGCGACGTCGAGGCGCACGGGTACGCGAGCCAGCTCTACCGGCTGGCGCTGCAGGCGGCGCAGGCCGCCGGAGACCGGCACCTGGGCGGTCACCTGATCGTGCGCATGGCCGGGCACAACATCGAGCTGCGACGGCCGGAGGACACGTTGGTGCTGCTCGGGGCGGCGCAACAGGCGGCCCGCAGCGTGCTGAGCCGGGGCGAGCGTGCCAACCAGTACTGCATCGAGGCCTGGGCCGGGGCCCAGCGGGGCGACGTCGAAGCGGTGCGGCGCGCCGTAGGCCGTGCCGAGGACGAGTTCGGCCGGGCGGACGCCGAGGGGATGCCGGAATGGGCCGGTCAGCACGTCACCGAGTCGGAGCTCTACAGCCTCACCGGCGCCGGATACGTCGAGCTTGCCCGCACCGACGCGAGGCACGCGGCTGCCGCCGCGGAACGGCTCCGCCATGCCATCGCGCTCCGTGGCACCGCGCACGCCCGCAACCGGACGCTGGACCAGCTCAGCCTCGCCGAGGCTCTGCTCATCGGCGGCGAGCGTGAGGAAGCCGTCCGGGTGGCGGACCAGGCTCTCGACCAGCTGGAGAGCATCACCTCGGGCAGGCTGCGGCGGCGCCTGATCGAAGTCGGGTCCACCTTCACCCGTCACGGCGCGGGAGACGACGCCGTCACCGAGTGGCGCACACGGCTGGCCGCAGCGCTCTGACCCCGGTCTGTTCAGGCAGTTCGGGTCCGCGCTGTCACGAGAACGGGTTCAGTCGAGCGGTGGCCGTATGCCGTCACCTGTTGTAGTGGCGACGCAACTGTCCATCATAGTCAGGATGATCGAGGGGTGAATGTCGCCTTCGGTGACGCACAGACTGTCGCGGTGACGTCTTCCACTCCACAGGAACCCTGGGATGCACGAACGCAAGCGCTGCACCACACCGCGCCGATCGTGCCCGCAAGGAACAGCTCGAAACCGCTGCTGATCGCGCTGGGCGCCTGCGTCGCCGTGGCGGCCCTGCTCTGCGGCGGCTGCGGTCTTCTCAACCTGATCACTGCTGGCGGCAGCGATCCAGGCCAGGCCAGGCCGGGTTCCTCGCCGTCGGTCGTCGCGGCATCGATGTCGCCGGTGCCGACCGCCGCCCCCTCTTCGCCGGTCGCCGTCACCTCCGCGCCTGCTTCGCCGACGCCTGCGTCTGCCGCGTCACCGAAGCCGGTGTACTACGCCAACTGCGATGCTGTGCGCCGTGCCGGCAAGGCACCGCTGCGCAAGGGTTCGCCGGGATATCGGGCCGAGCTCGACCGGGACCGTGACGGGCTGGCGTGTGAATCGAGCGAGGGCTCGACCACAAGCCAGCCGAAGCCCACGCCGAAGCCTCCGTCGGGCAACGACCCCCGGTTCTCCACCTGCAAGGCGGCCAAATCCGCCGGATATGGGCCCTACCGCAGGGGAGTCGATCCCGAGTACTCCTGCTGCTGCGGCCGGTCGCGCACCGCCTGGCCGAGCTGCAGCAGCCGGTGCAGGCCCGCCCAGGGCAGCGCCGTCTCCGGCTCGACCCCGCCCGAGCGCAGCACCGCGAAGTCGGGTGCCTGGGTGTTCGCG